>JAGLDM010000139.1 GCA_023145595.1 Flavobacteriaceae bacterium
GAGCGACCCATAAAAACACCAAAAACACTGATGTATAACTAGAAACTTCACCCATAAGATAGTATCCGGTCATCAACAAAATATAGGCAATGGCTAATGAAAGTTTATAGCCAATTTTGTCTGCAATAACTCCGGTAATCATTGGCAATAGATACAATATTGCAGTTACAATACCCATAATCTGACCTTTCTCTGTATGGGTAAAACCGAGTCCGCCATCATCTGTAGATCCAGTTAAGTATAGGGCTAAAACAGCAAATAAACCATACCATGCCCATCGCTCAAACAACTCCATAACACTTGCAACCCAAAAGTTTTTGTTATAGGATTTCATTACTCCGAAGAAAGATTTGTTTTCTGTACTCATACTTTTATTTTTTTGTTATTCTGATAATTCAAAGCCTTCTGTTTCGTGCATTTCAATTTCGTTGTCTTCAATTCCGTGAGTTAGCACTTCTAATTTTTTTCTAACGAGTAATACCAAACTACCTAGAACTACACAAAATACAGCAATTCCTGTAAAGATGAGATATTCGCCCAAACTTTCTGACCATTCGCCAAGCAAACCAGCGAGTTTACTTCCAAAGCCAGTCATCGCAAAATAAACACCCATCATTAAAGAGGCGTATTTTGCTGGGGCTAATTTGGTAACAAAGGATAATGCAACGGGAGAAAGACTTAATTCTCCAATAGTGTGGAATAAATAAGCCAAAACCAACCAGTACATAGCAGATGACCCAGTAGTTTCATATTGTGCTGTAGCGGCAGTCATAAAAAAGAACCCCATTCCCATGATGATCAATCCAACAATCATTTTAAAAAGCGAAGAAGATGTTTTTCCTTTTAATTTTCTTGTTGCCCAATATGCAGCAACCGTTGTTCCTAAAAATATGATAAACATAGCGTTTAAGGATTGAAACCATGAAGCCGGAATTTGCCATCCCATTAATACTCTATTGGTTTTTTCCATAGTGTAAATATTCATTAGACCTCCTGCTTGTTCAAAGGCACCCCAGAATACAATTACAATTAAAAAGGAAATTAATAAGACGATTACTCTATCTTTTTCAATTTTTGTTAATGGCTTGTTTAGTAATTCTTTTTCTTCAGCATTTTGAGAAGCACCTAAAAAGTTTCCAACCTCTTTTAAATATTTTTGTCCGGCAACATATTGAATAATACCGAGTCCCATACCAATACCTGCCAATCCAAATCCGTAATGCCACCCATAAACTTCACCAACATAGCCAACTATTAAACTTGATAAAAATGCACCAACATTTATTCCGATATAAAAAATGGTAAACCCTTTGTCTCTTCTAATATCTCCATGTTTGTATAAGCCGCCAACCATCGTTGAGATATTTGGTTTTAGCATTCCCACTCCACAAACAATTAAAACAAGTCCGGTATAAAAAGCCCACATTTGTTCAATAGCCAAAACACTATGACCAAATAACAGCAAAACACCTCCTATGAGTACCGATTTTTTTTGACCTATTAATTTATCAGCAATAATCCCACCCGGAATAGACATTACATATACCATCATGGTGTACCAACCATATAAAGCGAGTGCATCTCCATTGCTCCAACCGAGTCCGGCATTTTCTACATCTGTTCTACCGACTAAATATAGAACTAAAATGGCGCGCATTCCATAATATGAAAAGCGTTCCCACATTTCTGTAAAGAATAATACATAAAGTCCAATTGGATGACCAAAGAGTTCTCTTTGATGCGGTTTTAATACAGTGTCTGACATATTAAATAAATAAGTTATTTGTGAAATATGAATTTTCAAATCTATGAAAAAGAGAATATAAAAGTAGTCATTTTAAGTTATCTTTGTCAGTATAATTAATTAGATAACAATGATGAAAAAAACCATTACTGGATTTTCGAAATTCTCGAAACGAGAAAAAATAGATTGGATTATTTCAACTTTTTTTGAAGATGCTGAGGTTGCAAAAAAAACAATAAGTCAGTATTGGAACGATGATAAAACGTTACAAGACCTACACGATGACTTTATAGAAAACACCATTTCAAATTTTTATTTACCCTACGGAGTAGCACCTAATTTTGTGATAAATAACAGGGAATATGTAATTCCTATGGTGGTTGAAGAGAGTTCTGTGGTGGCAGCAGCATCTTTGGTAGCAAAGTTCTGGAGTACACGAGGCGGATTTAAAGCAACGGTTATTTCAACAACAAAAATAGGGCAGGTTCATTTTATGTTTGATGGTGAGTTTGCTGATTTAAAAGCGCATTTTAACGATTCAAAATCACGATTAATTACTGCAACAGATTCCATTACTAAAAATATGCGCAAGCGGGGCGGTGGAATTTTAGATATAGAATTGCGTGATAAATCTTCGGAATTAGAAAATTACTATCAGTTGCATGTTACTTTTGAAACCATGGATTCTATGGGTGCTAATTTTATCAATTCGTGTTTGGAGGCCATTGCAAAGGAATTTAATAAAGAGAACTCAGCAAGCTCAGTACAAGTTCAAATTGTGATGAGTATTTTATCTAATTATGTTCCAGATTGTATTGTGAGAGCAGAAGTGAGTTGCCCTGTTAATAGGTTGTACAAAGAAAATGCCGAGTTATTTGCTCAAAAATTCAAACAAGCGGTTGATATTGCTAATGTGGAGCCTCATAGAGCAGTGACACATAATAAAGGAATCATGAACGGAATAGATGCCGTGGTAGTTGCAACAGGAAATGATTTTAGAGCCATTGAATCTGGAGCACATGCATACGCGGCGCAAAGTGGAGCCTATAAAAGTTTATCTCAGTGCGAAATAAAAGATGGAATATTTACTTTCTGGATCGAAATTCCATTGGCATTAGGAACCGTTGGTGGACTAACAGCCATTCATCCTTTAGCGAAACTATCTTTAGAAATGTTGCAAAAACCATCGGCTTCTGAATTGATGGAAATAGTTGCTGTTGCAGGTTTGGCACAAAACTTTGCGGCTTTACGTGCTTTAACAACAACGGGGATTCAGCATGGACATATGAAAATGCACCTTTCAAATATTATAAAGCAGTTAGATACTTCTGAAGAAGAAAAAACGTATTTGTTGAATTATTTTGAAAAGAAAGAAGTTTCTCATAGTGCTGTTGTTGCGGCTTATGAGAAGATGAAGGAGAGAGGATAATTAAAAAATCATTAGGGTATAATTCTATTTACGATATTGTCAGCAAAAAAAGACTTTTAGGGTTTAATATTTGCGTATGTTTGGGCGTTTCGTTTATGTAAACAAACACACCAGTATGTTTACCCACACGCTAGCAAAGATTAAAGACAGAAAAAGTATGACAACCTTAAAAATAAGTTTAACCATTATGAAAAAATCAATTTTAATTCTTTTCACAGTAGTATTTTTAACAAGTTGCAGTAAGGATGATGATTTAGTAGATAACACTACCGTACCAACTTTAACCACCTTAGCCATAACAGAAATAACACCCACAAGCGCAACAAGTGGTGGCGATATTACAGATGCTGGCGGAGCAGATATCACAGCAAAAGGCGTTTGTTGGAACACGTCACCTTCACCAACGATATTAGATTTTACAACGGACGAAGGTAACAACCCAAGCAATTATACCAGTAGTATAAGCGGTTTAATAGTAAACACTACTTATTATGTGAGAGCTTATGCTACCAATAGCAAAGGTACAGGCTATGGTAATGAACTCGAATTTACAGCAAAAAATGTGTTTCCAGGCGAAAAAGTAACTGTAGCAGGTGGTGCTTTTCAAATGGGCAGTACTGCTGGAAGGACAAATGAATCACCCATACACGGTGTAACGCTTAGCCAATTTAGTATAAGTAAATACGAAATAACCAATGTCCAATACGCTACTTTTATGAATGACATAGGGGCTAATGGAAACGGTAGTTTTAATGGCGTAGAATATTTAGATATGGCAGGTGTAGGGGTGCAAATTAGCCATACAAGTGGTGATTTTATAGCTAATAGCGGTAAAGAAAATTACCCAGTAATAGAAGTAAGTTGGTTTGGAGCTAAGGCGTATGCCGAGTATTACGGAGGCAGATTACCAACAGAGGCGGAATGGGAGTTTGCTGCAAAAGGCGGTAATAGTAGTAGTGGTTACATTTATTCAGGTAGCAATACTTTAGATGATGTAGCTTGGTCTACTGCCAATTCAGGAGGGACTACACACCCTATTGGCACAAAAAATGCCAACGAATTAGGGATACATGATATGAGTGGTAATGTATGGGAATGGACAAACGATTGGTTCGGTAGCGATTATTACGGTAGTAGCCCAAGTGACGACCCTCAAGGTTTAACTTCGGGTATTAGACGTGTTAATCGTGGCGGTAGTTGGAACGGTAGTGTCAGCTACAGCCGTGTTGCCTATCGTAACGGAAGCAATCCCGTGAATACCTACGAAAATTTGGGCTTCCGCCCAGTGTTTGTTCCATAGTTCAATTAGCTATTGCCTTTCTTTTCAGTTAAAGGGGCTTATAAGAAAGAGTTCCGTTTATGACATTGTTGGCAAAAACCCTTTAGATTTTTAGAATTCACCTATATTTGAGATAGAAAACACCCAATTCGGTGTATAAAAATGTAATATAAATTATTTGTAGACGTATTTTAGGACTAGACATATAGAAAAAATTGAAAATTGTGATAATACGACAAGAAAACAGAAACGACCATAAAGAAGTGTTTAACGTAATTGAAAGTGCTTTTAAAGATGCTGAATTCGCAGACAATACAGAACAGTTTTTAGTTGAACGATTACGAAAATCAGACGCTTTTATTCCTGAACTATCAATGATTGCAGAAATTGGCGGAAAAATTGTTGGACATATTCTGTTGACAAAACTTAAAATTAAAAACAAATCCAATGAATTTGATTCATTGGCTTTGGCACCTGTTTCTGTAATACCCGAATTTCAAGGAAAAGGAATTGGTGGGAAATTAATAGTTGAATCACATAAGAAAGCGAAAGAATTAGGGTATAAATCAATCGTTCTATTGGGACACGAAAAATATTATCCAAGATTCGGTTACGAACAAGCAGATAAGTATGGGATTGAATTGCCGTTTGAAGTTCCAAAAGAGAATTGTATGGTGATTGAATTAGTTGAAAACGGGCTAAATGGAGTAAATGGAATGGTTGAATACCCAAAAGAGTTTAATGAATAAAATACGACACCACAATAATGGTAGCCGTTGCACAAGCCACTAATCATACACAAACACGTTACCAACTATAAAACCAAACAATCTCAAATCAGACTTTCAGAACTTCTAAATTTGTAGACTTAACATTTTTGGTGTAATTTTACACCAAAATAAATTATTATGGCAAGACAAAGTATTTCATTCACTCAACCAAATGATGAGTGGTTAAAAAATCAAGTTGACAGCAAAGAATATTCTAGTAAAAGTGAACTTGTGAACGATTTAATTAGACAAGCAAGAAAGCAACAAAGACAAATTGACTGGATAAGTTCTAAATTGGAGAAAGCTGAAAATAATGGATTCACTAATTCCAATAAGGAACAAATATTAGCGGAATCAAAGTCTTTGACTTAATGGCAAATTATAAACTAAGCAATGTAGCAAAAGATGACTTGATTAGAATTCACCGCTACGGAGTTAAGAAATTTGGAATGACTCAGGCTGATAAATATTTTAATACATTTTTTGAGTATTTTGATATTATAGCAGAAAACCCTTTTTCATTCAAGTCAGTAGATTACATAAAGGCTGGATATAGAAGATGTGTATGTGGCTCTGATAATATTTACTTCAAAGTGAATAATAATATTGTGGAAATTATGGCGATAATAGGAGGCCAAGATTTAAAGAATATTCTGTAAATCAGAAAATTACAGTTGGTAACAACGCATATAAAAAAACAGTTGTTTTGTGATTTAATTCAAAGTTATTTTTTACAATCGTACAGGGTTTTAAATTTCTTCGATTTTCTTCATTTCGGTCTTTAAAATCGAAGAGGTTTAAAATGAGTCCTATCGGCAGCGTCACATCCTACTTTTAGTATCATGAATATCCAAAAGGATTCTATCTCCAATTTTGAAGTGGAGATGTCCATTTTTTTTCTAACGTTTGTTGTTCTTTTTGTCATGTTTTCTGTTTGAATAAAATTAATAATTATTTCTATTCAGACAGAGTTGAGTTTACAGTCTAGCAATATTATTGCTGTTTTTACTGCTTTGGCATTGTTACCACCCAAACACCTCTTAATTCATCAGCACTATATCCAATAGCCAAATCATCAGGGTATAGTTCTTTAATTTTAGACATGGTTTTTGGTTGAATTTCTGAAGTTGGATTTCCGTGACATTGCAAACACTTTTTGTTGATGGTGATAGGGTAGTATCCAACTATTTTATTATCGATCTCCTGAATTTGTGGTGTGATTTTATCACCGTGAACTAATTGGTTTTTTGCATTTTCAATATATGCCAACTCGTTTACATTTGCTTTGTTATTTGGATTTCTATATTTGTCTGAAACTCTTTTGATAGTAAAATTCATTTTACTTGCAACACTGTTTGTTAAATCTGTTGCGTTTTCATTACAAAAGGAAAGAGCTCCTTCTGTACCATTAGCCTTAATTGCGTTCATCAGACCTTTTCCTAAAACGGCCTTGGTTTTTAAAGCGTACTCCATCCCTTTTTCTTTTGGAGAAGGGGTGGTTTTTTCAATATTTGATTTGTTATTTTGTTTCTGTTCTGGTTTCGAATTGGTGCATGAAACAGCCATAATTAAGGCTAAAGCGAGTGTCGATTTAATAAGTAATTTCATCAGTTTGTATTTTAGGTTAAGAATTCATTTCTGTAAAATATTTATAAAATAAAGGAATGGTCTCAATCCCTTTTAAGTAATTAAAAATTCCGAAGTGTTCGTTGGGTGAATGAATAGCGTCGCTATCTAATCCGAAGCCCATTAAAATGGTTTTACTTTTTAGTTCTTCTTCAAAAAGTGCTACAATAGGGATAGAGCCTCCACTTCTCTGCGGAATTGCCTGCACACCAAAAGTTTCAGTATAGGCTTTGTTGGCGGCTTTGTACCCAATATTATCAGTAGGGGTAACATACCCTTGTCCGCCATGATGCGGAGTCACTTTTACGGTTACTGATTTTGGAGCAATACTTTTAAAGTGTTTGGTAAATAATTCCGTAATTTCTTCCCAATCTTGATTAGGGACTAAACGCATCGAAATTTTAGCATACGCTTTTGAGGCAATGACTGTTTTTGCACCTTCACCAGTATAACCACCCCAAATTCCGTTGACATCTAATGTTGGGCGAATCGAATTTCGTTCGTTGGTTGTATAGCCTTTTTCGCCATACACTTCAGCAATATCCAAAGCATTTTGATAGTCGTTTAAAGAAAAGGGTGCTTTTGCCATTTCGGCACGTTCATCCAAAGATAATTCTTCTACTCGGTCATAAAATCCGGGAATGGTAATGTGATTGTTTTCATCATGTAAAGAAGCAATCATTTTGGTTAATATGTTGATAGGGTTTGCAACGGCTCCACCATATAGCCCAGAATGTAAATCGCGATTAGGACCTGTAACTACTACTTCAACATAAGAGAGTCCACGCAAACCTGTTGTGATTGATGGCTGCGTATTGCTAATCATTCCTGTATCAGAAATAAGAATCACATCATTGGATAATTTTTTCTGATTCCTTTTAACAAACCAAACTAAACTATTAGAACCGACTTCCTCTTCGCCTTCAATCATGAATTTCACATTGCAGGGTAGTTGGTCGGTTTTTGTCATTAACTCCAACGCTTTTACATGCATGTACATTTGCCCCTTATCATCACAGGCTCCGCGTGCAAAAATTGCTCCTTCTGGATGGATATCCGTTTTTTTTATAATGGGTTCAAAAGGAGGGGAGTCCCATAAATCAATAGGGTCTGCTGGTTGCACGTCATAATGCCCGTAAACCAGAATTGTTGGTAAATTTGAATCTGTAATTTTTTCTCCATATACAATTGGATACCCAGGAGTTTCACAAATTTCAACCATATCACAACCTGCTTTTTCAAGGGCTATTTTTACAGCATCTGCAGTTTTTAAGATGTCATTTTTGTAGGCAGTATCCGCACTAATAGACGGAATTTTCAGTAATTCGATTAATTCGGAAATGAATCGATCTTTATGATCATTTATATATTGTTTTGTTTTCGGCATTATCGATGAGTTTGTTGTTTCAAAATTACAATAATTTTAATGATAAAGTCAATGTAGAATGGATGCCTTAAATAGTAAGGAGATTAAATGAAGAAGCGTTTTTTTGAATTACAAGTTCAATTTACGAGGGCTTCCTATGTGTTTTTATATTGATGATTACGAGGATAATAAAACCGATCTTAAATAAAATCCCAGATATAATTAAAAAAGTTGAATTAAAAATAGACTCATGCGTTTTCGCATAGTTTCCAGTTGCAAACAAGAGTATTCCTGCTAAAAGTAAAAGAAGTTCATAACTAGGTTTATATTCGCCATTCCAAGTTTTTAGGATTATGTAGCATATTTTAAGTAGCACTCCGATAATTATTAATAAAACCGGTTCAAAACTTAAATCAGCAAAATATTTTAAAAGAATACCTATGGTTAAGAGTGCTATTCCTATAAATAGTATCCATTTTGATTTCATATTTAGAATATTTATGATGTGTCAAAAATAGAGCGTATGTTAAGAAACTAATATGATATTGGTCATATCACCTTTTTTTAGATTCTTTTATAGCATGATCACAGGCTCTTGCAGCCCAACCACCACTCATTCCAGAGCCAATTACAATGGCGTCATAGGTGTTTTTTCGTGCTTTCTATATTGAAATTAGGCATTTATATTAACTTTTTCGTTAGGATTAATTGATTTACAAGGCTCATAAGAAAATGCACCAGGGACTAATTTATAAGGCATTTGCTCTGTTAAAATATATTCTGAATTCATATAACCTTTGATTGCAATTTGTTTAGTAGAGTCTATAAACTCAAGAATATCTTCGTTTGTGCTTTTATCTTCAAACAGGCTTTTTAAAGAAGTTAACCTTTCATCGGGACTTAATTCGCCGAATTTTTTATCAGTTAAATTAAAAATAGCCTGATTAAATAATCTTAATCCATTTATAAAAGTGTTTTGATCTTCTTCTTTAGTGCAATCATTAATTATCACCCAAATAAAATTATGAACATTTAAAGCAACACCACCTGGAATTTCTCCTTCAGGAAGGATGGTATCCACAATCTGCTTTAAAAGATATCCTTCTGTAATGTTGATATTCAGATTTTTTAAGGCAATGGATGCTGCTGGTTCAGAATAATTACAGGACGGGAAAAGGATAATTCCTCCAGCAATTAAACCTATGTTTTTAAGAGCACTCCTTCTTTTTATAAGAAAATGGGTTTATTTTCAACGTCTTTATATTAAAACGAATATGTGTAAAAGTACAGGTCTTTAAATTAATAATTGATAAAACAGCGATAAAAGGAGGTGTGTTTCTGTCTCAAAAATTATAAAAGTTCTTCTTTGTGATTTACAAGTATTGTGTATATTTGCATCGCACTTTGCGGGCGTGGTGGAATTGGTAGACACGCTAGACTTAGGATCTAGTGCCGCAAGGTGTGAGAGTTCGAGTCTCTCCGCCCGCACAAACTAAAAACTCTTCGAAAATCGAAGAGTTTTTTTTGTTTATGGTGTTTGGTTGTAGTTTGAGAAAGATGAGAAGTTTTGGCTCACCTTTACCAGCTCTTAAATCCGTTATAATTACAGTCCTAGGTTGAGTTTAATCGAATCTTTAACGTAAAAACAGTAATTCATGCGTTTTAGATAAATTAAACAACTTTCATTTGTCGTAATAAAGTATCTATACTGTCGGCAGCATCAAAACAAGAACTCACTTTAGAAACGTCGGTACAGTAGCGTGAATCAATTTTGAATTTTTTGCAGTTGATAACATTTAAATCAATATTCCTGAATTTTCCATCAAGTTCAATGCATCTATTAAGTAAACCTTCAATAGTTTCATTGTCGTGAGTTTCAAATCCAGAGAGTTTAATGTAGCCCTTTAAGTATGCTTCAATAGCATACTGAGAGTTTTTACAAACAGAATAACTAACCACGTCTTCTTCGGGTTTGAATAATTCGTTATTAGCTAATTGCAATTTTTCTTTTGCTCTTTCGAAATGAGTTTTTTGTTTTTTATCCATGATTTCTAAATTAAAAAAGGTTGCTTGAAAAGGTTTGAATATCTAATAGGACGATACTCATAATCTTCAAACAACCTTAATTGTTATTATATTTATAGATCTCTAAATAATTCTAGGCGTTCCCATTTTACTTCAACTTGTTCTTGGGCTTGCTCTAATAACTCTTTACCAAGTTCCTTGTTTTCTTTTA
>JAGLDM010000014.1 GCA_023145595.1 Flavobacteriaceae bacterium
GGATTCCCGTTTTTTATTGGTACTAATATATTTTCTAAATCACTTGGACTTGTTCGTAACTCTCTTGGATACCGAACACGAACTCCATAACGTTCTCTACCTTCTACTGTTTGTGTAATTTCCATTCCGCCTACGGCAATCTTTAAAACACTTTGAACATTTTCAATTGAAATTCCGTACCGTGCAATTTTCTCACGATCAATATCAATTAGCAGGTATGGTTTCACAACAATTCGATCTGCAAAAACAGCCTCAACCTTTACTCCTTTCGCTTGTTTAAGAATCGCTTCTAATTGAATTCCGAAGGCTTCAATTTGTTTTAAATCTTGCCCTTTTACTTTGATTCCCATCGGAGCACGCATTCCAGTTTGTAACATTACCAAACGTGTTTCAATCGGTTGCAATTTTGGCGCAGAAGTAACCCCTGGTAATTTGGTTACTTTTATGATTTCTTTCCAAATATCATTCGGATTTTTGATGTGTTTTCTCCATTGACGGAAAAACTCACCATCGTTGTCTGGAATTAATTGGGCGTTTGTAACTTCAAAACTCTTCGACAGGCTCAGAGTGACATTCTCATCATAATTAACATTCGAATTCGGAATCAAACTTCCATCCTTCAACACAAACATCTTATCAGAATTTACCTTATATCGCTGACGTTTCCCTTTTGAATTCAGCATATATTCTGTTTTATACTGAATCATATTTTCATACATGGATAATGGCGCAGGGTCTAAAGCAGACTCAACTCTCCCTGCTTTACCTACCACCGTTTTAATTTCTGGAATACTAGCAACTGCCATATCCAATTGTTTTAAAATACGCTTATTCTCTGCTACACCTGCATGTGGCATTGAAGTTGGCATTAATAAAAACGAACCTTCATTTAAGGAAGGCATAAATTCTTTACCTCTATTTTTCCAAATTGAAATTCCGAAAAACACAATTACAATCGGAATACTTAAAAACAACATTTTATTGGCTAAAGCCCAAGTTAAAATTCGCACATAATAGTTTTGAAAAAGGGTAAATACACCCAATAATCCAAAAGCAATAACACTAACAAAAATTAGATTAGAAAAAATATTAAAATCTACACCTAATGGTCTCCAATAAACACTTAATAAAATTACAATGGTAATTGCAGAAATAGTTATCGTTGCATTTGGCATTTTTCCAAAGGGTAGAAACTTTACTATTTTTAGTATATTAAAAAT
>JAGLDM010000140.1 GCA_023145595.1 Flavobacteriaceae bacterium
TAGAAAGCTGGTTAACAAAAGAAATGTCTTCATCGCCATGAAGCTGGATGAGATCAAGATCGTAATGGTTTGCGATATCAATAATATTTTCGATTTCCTCATTTACAAAAACACCCACTTTTTTAATTCTTGATGGAATTTCTACCTTTGGAAATTCAGAAACAAACCGCTTTGACTTATCATAGAAAATAAAGCCTATATAATCGGGAGATAGTTTTACTAACTCCTGAATATTGTCGCTATCGCGCATTCCACAGACTTTTATTTTCATTTGAAAAAATATTTAATTGTGTCGTTATTTAATCGTGTAATTGAACAAACAATTCATCGATTAAACAAATCAACAACTTTACAATTGTTTTATAAACTCCCCACAATAAAACCCAGGATTCTCAGTCTTCATGAAATTCTCACCAATCAAAAACCCATTAAAACCATATTTCCTCAAAGCAATAATAGTTCTTGGGTCATTGATTCCACTTTCAGAAACCTTGATACAACTATCTGGAATCTGAGCCGCTAATTCAATAGAATGCTCTAAATCGACTTCAAAAGTTTTTAAGTTTCTGTTATTGATTCCAATTATTTTATTATCCAATTCTATTTTATCTAACTCTTGTTGATTATGAACTTCATACAACACATCCAAGCCTAAATCTTCCGCTAAATTCCCAAATTGTTTTAACTCTGTTTTCGTTAAACAGGCTGCAATCAACAAAATAACATCTGCTCCAATGGCTTTTGCCTCTACAATTTGGAATCCATCTACAATAAAATCTTTTCGTAAAATAGGCTTTGTATTATTGATTTCTCTTGCTTGAACCAAATCTAATAATGTCCCACCAAAAAACTTAGTATCTGTTAAAATAGATTGTGCCGAAACTCCCGCTTTTAAATAACCTTCGGTTACTTCTTGAATTGTTGCTTTATCATTAATCACTCCTTTTGATGGTGACTGTCTTTTATATTCAGCAATAATTCCAGACCCCTTTGGATCTAACAATTCCTTTTTTAACGAAATTGGAGTTCGTTTAAACCCCGGACTTTTAATCAAAGTACTGACTTCAATTTCCGTTTTCAATTGTGCAACTTCTTGCTTTTTGTATGCTATTATTTTATCTAATATATTCATTATAATTACGAATTTGGAATTATGAATTACGAATTGACTTCTGAATACTTCCAATTATTTTTAGTAGTTCTTCTACATCATCAATTAAACCAGAAGCTTCCTCAATAGATAGATAATCTGTATCCCTTAAAAGACGAATCCAATAATGTGATTCTCGTGCTTCTTTATATGAAATAGTCAACTTCGCAAAAAAATCCTTTCTGCTTTGACCTCCTATTGCTTCTTCAATATTTGCTCCGATAGATGTTCCTGAACGCAACAATTGCTTACTTAAAATAAATTCTCTTTTTTCCTGACTTAAATATTTATACAAATTTACAATTCGAATCGAAAAAGCATAACTTTTTATTTGAACAATATTGTCCTTTTTCATGTGTTTATATTTATTTTCAATGGTCACTTGCTGTTCGCTATTAAACACTTCCTTGGCCGATAAAATTTTTAACATGCTCGTTTCATAATTCGTAATTTCTAATTCGTAATTAAATTCTTCAAACACTCTTTCGCCTTCAATCCTAACAAAGAATCTTTCCCTTCTTCAAAAGCAACCTCAAATGATTTCTCTGGATTTACAATCTGCAAGGAGATGGCTGCATTTGTCAATACTACATTATTTTGCGCCTCTGTACCATTCCCTTCTAGTATCGATTTAAATATTTTGGCAGCGTCTTTTACAGAACTTCCTCCAAAAATTTCAGATTGTTGAATCGCCTTTTGCCCCAAGTCTTCAGGGTAAATAATTTTTTCTCCTTTTCTGGTAAATAGTTTGAATCCACCAGTTAATGAAATTTCATCATAACCATCCAATGCATGTACAATTCCGTAATTCGTATTTTCCTCCTGTAAAATATAATTATACAAACGAGCGACTTCCAAATTAAAAGTACCCAACAATTGATTTTGAGGAGAACTCGGATTTACCAATGGCCCTAACATATTAAAAAATGTTTTTAATGCCAATGCTTTTCTTGTTGGCCCCACCGCTTTCATTGCTGGATGAAATTTTGGTGCATGTAAAAAGCAAATATTTGCTTTTTCTAAATGCTGTTTTAATGTAGCTTCATCATTCGTGAATTCATAACCAAAACTCTCTAACATATCTGATGATCCTGACTGAGAAGACACCGAATAATTTCCGTGTTTAGCAACTTTCTGACCAGTTCCCGCCACAACAAACGAAGTTA
>JAGLDM010000141.1 GCA_023145595.1 Flavobacteriaceae bacterium
TTTGAAAAATATCCTGTGTTTTGAAACGGAATCGTAGAAATTTTAGTCACGTAATTTATTTTTTTGTTAAAAATACTAAATTAAATATGGTTGTCGTTTCGGATCTATTTTTCTATCAACCATAAAAAACACCTTAAATTCAAGTAGTCATCTTATTTCTTCCGCTGAAACAAAGTGTAAATATAAGGGCGCTCTCCTCCTGACGGATTGATATATGTATATTGAAAATCTTTTACCAACTTAAAATCGTCGCCTAACTTTTCTTGGATTGACTCCGCATCATACCTGCACAATTCGAGTCCGCTACATTTTAAAACTCCAGATTTATGAAACTCGGCTATAATTACGAATCCACCAACTTTTACTTTTGATTTTAACAAATTAAAATACGCATCTTGCTGTTCTTTTTCTAAGAAGAAATGCAAAACTGCTCTATCGTGCCACAAATCAACTTTAGGAATATTGAGCATTGCCAAAGGCTCCGTAATATCATCTTCAATAAATTGAATATTTGATAAATTATTAGACAGAATACTCCTTTTTAAAGTACTTAATGCTTCTTTGGAAATATCGTTGACAAGAACATCAGAATATCCTAACTGCAACAAATCATTAATCATAGTTGACGCGCCAGTTCCAACATTTAAAATAGTGGCGTTTTTATCTAAATTACAAGATGCAATTAGTTCTAAAGATGGTTCCGCCGTTTCTTGATACCAGCCTGTGTTTTCGGGATTGGCATTTGCATACACTTTATTCCAATGACTCGTATATTCATCCATTACTTACTCTCAATAGGCTCTGCATATAAATCGTAATCTTCTGCTGCAATAATTTTTACATTTGCAAAATCTCCTGTTTTTAAATAAAACTTTGATGCGTCAATCAATACTTCATTATCAACATCTGGCGAATCAAATTCGGTACGACCAATAAAATGTTTCCCTTCTTTTCGGTCGATTACCACTTTAAATTCTTTTCCTATTTTCTCCTGATTCAATTCCCAAGAAATTTGAGATTGCAATTCCATAATTTCATTGGCTCTTTGTTGCTTCACTTCTTGCGGAACATCGTCATCCAACTCATAAGCAGTCGTGTTTTCTTCATGAGAATATGCAAAGCATCCCAATCTTTCGAATCGCATTTCTTCTACCCACGTCTTTAAATTTTGGAAATCTGCTTCCGTTTCTCCCGGATACCCAACAATTAAGGTTGTTCTAATTGCCATATCTGGAACTGCTGCTCTAAAATCGTGAATCAATTTTATTGTTTTAACCTGAGTTGTTCCACGTTTCATACTTTTTAAAATCGAATCTGAAATATGCTGCAACGGAATATCTAAGTAATTACAAACTTTTGGTTCGTTTTTCATTACTTCTAATACATCCATAGGGAAACCAGTAGGAAAAGCATAATGCAGACGAATCCACTCTATTCCTTCCACTTTTACAAGTTCACGAAGTAACTCTGCTAAATTTCTTTTTTTATAAATATCCAACCCGTAATAAGTCAAATCTTGAGCAATCAAAATCAGCTCTTTTACTCCTTTGGCGGCTAATTTCTGTGCTTCTATAATAATCTCTTCAATTGGTGTTGACTTATGTTTACCACGCATCAATGGAATGGCACAAAAACTACACGGTCGATCACAACCCTCCGCAATTTTTAAATAAGCATAGTTTTTTGGAGTTGTAGTTAAACGCTCTCCAATCAACTCATGCTTATAATCTGCACCCAACACCTTTAGTAAACCTGGCAATTCTGTCGTTCCAAAATATTGATCAACAGATGGAATTTCCTTTTGTAAATCTGGTTTGTATCGCTCACTCAAACAACCCGTAACAAAAACCTTGTCCACCAATCCTTCTTCCTTTTTTTGAACGAAATTTAAAATAGTATTTACACTTTCTTCCTTGGCATTATCTATAAATCCACAGGTATTTATCACTACAATATTCCCTTCTTCTTCATGTACGACTTCTTTTCCATTGGCTGCTAATTGCCCCATTAAAACTTCAGAATCATACACGTTTTTAGAGCAACCAAGGGTTACCACATTGATTTTATTTTTCTTGAGTGTTTTTGTACGCATATCTCTTTGTTTTGGATTGCAAAAGTACTTAAAATATGTTGTAATTCATTGCTCTAAAATTTTAGCGTATCGCTATTTCAGAACAGAACAATTTATAAAAAAAGGGATGCCTATAATAGACACCCCTCTTTCCTGTAATTAAAGATTATTGAATCAAACCCCTTCTTTTAAAACACCTTGCCATTTTTTAAGATCATCCCAATGCCCTTGTTCTGCCAACATCGCTTGCGCTGGCCAATTATAAGCAATATCTTTATGAGTATAATAAGCAGGTCCCGCATCTACTAAAATTTGATGTAATCTTTCAGTTGCGGTTCTTGAAAGCGCGAAATAATTATAAATTCCATCTTTATAAAGTAACTCTTGAATTTTAGGTCCGATTCCTTCTATTTTAGTTAAATCTTCTTTCTTATTTGAAGAGCCAACTACATTAGCATCTTTGTTCCCTCCACATTTCTTTAAAAGCCATCCTAAAACGAATCCTAATATAAATGCTCCTATTAGCCATAATAACCATGTAACGAATACATCTGATCCATCGCATGCACTTGTATTTATTTGTAATGCTATCATAATATTTAATTTAATTGTTTATTCTTATTTCTACTCGTCTATTTTTTTGCTCACCTTCAACCGTACTATTTGTTGCAATTGGCATTGATTTACCTTTAGATTCTGTAATAATTTTATCCTCAGGAATCCCTCTACTCAAAAGATGTTCTTTAAACTCTTCTGCTCTTTTTAAACCTAATTCTAAATTATAATCATCAGCTCCTGTTGAATCAGTATGACCAATAATAGTTATGGATTGTTGCGTTTCTTTTAACAAAAGAGCTAACTTATCAAAATATGCTATTAAAGATTCATCTTTCACCTCTTTTGCAGAGCCAAATTCATAAAATATCTTGGTATGATCAAAGTACTCCACAATATCACCATCACGAGCTACCCATTTAAATTTAGTTGAGTGCATCAAAGTATCCCTACTCATTTCACAGTTTAAAGATTTTCTAACAGACAGCACTAAGTCTTCTCTTGTGAGTTCAGGCTCAAAAAGTTTTGCGACATTTTTAGCTCTTTCATACGCAATACTATCATTTTCGTCATCAAAATATGGAGCAAGAATAAGAAGTTTTTTTCCCTCTTCTTTGCCAGAAATAATTTCTTTTTTCTTTTCTAGCCATAACTCATTTGTAATTACTTTTCCATTGGCACTACACTCAAAAATAAGTGGTCCAAATTTAGGCGTCTCAACCTCTTCTACTACATTGTCACAGCAAACAACTGTGTTTTTATACCACCTCCAGCTAAACCAGACTAGTATCAAAAAAAGCAGGAAAACGATAAATACAACTGTTTTTTTCATTTTCAAATTGATTTTAGTTAAAATTATTTATTTATAAATATACAAAAATATATTTATAAATAAAGTACTATTCTGACATACAGATATATACCTTTCGATATCCATAATTAAACAAAATAATTTTCGTTTACAAAACATGATAAAGTTCAAGATCAAAACTTGTATTTATCATTTTAATACTAATTTAGTCATTAAATGCCGTATAACATTACTTTTTGGTCGAGAACCCAAAATATTTTATGAGTTATAATTTCTTCTGGAATTGTAATTTCATTTTTCATATACATCAATTTTATCCCAACCAGCCCTCTCTGTCCAAACTTCTATATTGAATGGCTTCTCCAATATGGCTCGGAGAAATATCTTTGACGCCTTCTAAGTCTGCAATCGTTCTTGATACTTTTAAAATACGGTCATAGGCTCTCGCAGAAAGGTTCAATCTTTCCATGGCATTTTTAAGAAGTGATTTCGATTCGTCATTTAACTGACAATATTTACGAATCTGCTTTACACTCATTTGTGCATTGTAATGCACATTTTCGATATCTTTAAATCGATCTGATTGATGTTCTCGTGATTTGGTTACACGTTTTCTTATTTCAGAACTAGGCTCGCCACGTCGCTCTTCTGTCAGTTTTTCAAAAGGTACGGGTTGTACTTCCATATGAATATCAATTCTGTCTAATAAAGGCCCGGATATTTTACTCATATACCGTTGCATTTCGTGCGGAGTAGAAGAAATTGCGTTAGGGTCATCACTAAAATAACCACTAGGAGAAGGGTTCATACTGGCAACCAACATAAAACTACTCGGGTAGGTTACCGTAAATCGAGCTCTAGAAATTGTCACTTCTCGATCTTCCAAAGGCTGTCGCATTACTTCAAGAGCAGTTCGTTTAAATTCGGGTAATTCATCTAAAAATAAAACTCCGTTGTGCGAAAGTGAAATTTCTCCAGGTTGCGGATAAGACCCACCACCAACTAAGGCTACATCAGAAATTGTGTGATGGGGGCTCCTAAACGGACGCTGATTCATCAATCCTCCATGTGCTTTAATTCTACCAACCACCGAATGAATTTTAGTAGTTTCCAAGGCTTCATGTAAGGTCATTGGAGGCAATATGGTAGGTAATCTTTTTGCCAGCATTGTCTTACCGCTACCTGGTGGGCCAATAAGTATAATGTTATGACCGCCAGCAGCTGCAATTTCCATACAGCGCTTTATAGATTCTTGTCCTTTGACATCAGAAAAATCAAACTCCGGATTTTCAAGAGTTTCATAAAACTCTTTGCGTGTATCTATGACTAAAGGGGTTAAAGTAGAATTCCCTTCAAAAAAATCAATAACTTCTTTGATGTTTTCAATAGGATACACATCGAGACCATTTACAATGGCAGCTTCCTTGGCATTTTGTTTTGGGAGGATAAATCCTTTAAAACCTTCTTCTTTGGCTTTGATTGCAATGGGTAATGCTGCTTTAATGGGTTGTAAACTTCCGTCTAAAGAAAGTTCTCCCATAATGATGTACTCATTTAAATTCGGAGCATTTATTTGTGAAGATGCAGCCAAAATCCCCATAGCAAGCGTGAGGTCATAGGCACTTCCTTCTTTTCTTAAATCGGCTGGCGCCATGTTGATGGTTATTTTTTTACCGGGTAGTTTGTAGCCGTTGTTATTTAGCGCAGCGGAGATCCTATAAGAACTTTCTTTGATTGCATTGTCGGGAAGACCGACCAAATGATACCCTATTCCCTTGTCGATATTAACCTCAATGGTAATAGTAGTGGCTTCAACACCGAAAACGGCGCGGCCAAAAACTTTAACTAGCATATTTTTTTATTTTCTATAAATATAAAGAAAATATAAATAGTTAAGAGATTAAAATAAAACAGGTATCTATGATACTTTGGTGGTAATCAAAGATTTTTTTTGTAAAAAAAATAAAATTGTAAGTTTGGCTAAATAATAAATCGAAAATTTAGTCCGTCAAAACCCTTTAATTTCTTACATAAAGCGTTAGTTATCATAAGGTTTTAGATATATCAAAATAAAATCTTTTAAAAGTTTCGGTTATTAATTGAATTTAAGAAATGAAAAATTACAAAGCCTACCTTTTTGATATGGACGGAACCCTGGTGGCTTCTGAAAAATTAAAAGGAAAAGCCTTGACAGAAACCTGCATCCTTTTGGGAGGTCAGGTTGAGGTTGAAGTTTATAAGGATGTAATGGGACAGAGTTGGGAATGTGTAGTTAGTCATTTTTTTGAAAAGGCTGAAATTCAACCAGAAATAGAAACGTTTAATTTGGAGTTTAAAAAAATTTATACAGAATTACTTTTTAAAGAATTGATTCCAAATTTGAATAGTGTCGCTTTGTTAGCCAAACTAAAAGCAACAGGGGAAAAAATAGGAGTGGTTAGTTCTGCAACGAAGTGGATGGTCGATCAAATATTACTCCAATTGAATTTAACGGTTTTTTTCGATTTTGTAATTACAAAAGAGGATGTTACAAATCACAAACCACACCCTGAAGCCTATTTGTTGGCTTTAGAAAAATTATCTTTATCAAGTTCTGACGTGCTAATTTTTGAAGATTCAGAAGCAGGGTTAATTGCAGCAAAAAGAGCGAATTGTGATTCAATTGCATTTCAACATGAATTTAATATGAATCATGATCTGAGTTTGGCTATTGAGACCATTTCAGATTTTAATGAAATAAAGTTTTAAAAAAGAAAAAAATATTAGTCGGGTATTTTATTGATACTCCAAGAATCCGTCTTAATCTCATATAAAAAAGTTCTTGATTTATCAAGTTAGGGGTAATGAATTTAGAATTTTAAAATGTGGTAATAACGGTTATAATGTAGTTTAAGTTGAATTTAGGGCATAAAAAAACCTATTATATTTAATATAATAGGTTTTTTATTCTTTGATATTGTGTACCTAATTTACTTTTTCAGTTTGTCTGTCAAAATGAAATTGTAAATATTGATAGGAGTCACGAGGCAAAATTTTAATCCACTTTTTATATTTAAAGAACCATTTAGTTTGAATCGAGGGACATCCCTGTTTCAAATAAGATGCAATAAACGGATGAACGTTTAGTGTAATCTTTTTATACTTCTTTAAAGCAACCATTTTGTCAAGTTCGTTTTCAAATTTGTCAATCAAAATAATAGGAGCTTCTACTTCTCCATTTTTATTAGGGTTTGGTTCGCGTGTTTTAATAACAAGTTCTGGCCTTACTCGCTGACGAGTAATTTGAATTAACCCGAACTTACTAGGGGGTAAAATCTTGTGTTTTGTGCGATCTGATGACATTTCTGCTTTCATATGATCATACAATTTTTGTCTATCTTCTGCTTTGTGCATATCGATAAAATCAACAACAATAATTCCTCCCATATCGCGTAACTGTAATTGACGCGCAACTTCACTTGCTGCAATCAAATTAACTTCTAAGGCAGTTTCTGCTTGAGATTTGGCTTTGTTAGAACGGTTTCCGCTATTTACATCAATAACATGTAAGGCTTCGGTATGTTCAATAACCAAATAAGCACCTCTACTCATAGAAACAGTTTTTCCAAAAGATGTTTTGATTTGACGTTCTATGCCGTACTTTTCAAAAATTGGACTGCTTGAATTGTGGAGTTTCACTATAGATTCTTTTTCTGGAGCAATTTCTTGGATATAATCTTTTATCTCCTGAAATAATACTTCGTCATCAACAATAATATTGCTAAAAGAATCATTAAAAACATCTCTTAATATTGAAGATGCTCTGTTTAATTCACTTAAAACTTTTGTTGGCGCTTTAGATTTTTTGATCTGTTTACACATGCCAACCCATCTCTCTAAAGAAGTTTCAAGGTCTTTATCTAGGTCTGCTACTTTTTTTCCTTGAGCAACAGTTCTAATAATAACCCCAAAATTCTTCGGTTTAATGCTTTTAATCAATCGTTTTAGTCTGTCTTTCTCTTCCGGATCTTCAATTTTTTGCGAAACTGAAATTCTATTAGAAAAGGGAACTAAAACTAAAAATCTACCTGCTATAGACAACTCGGCATTTAGACGAGGGCCTTTGGTAGAAATAGGTTCTTTTACAATTTGAACCAATAAATGTTGTCCTGTTTTAAGTACATTATTGATATTTCCATTTTTGTCGATGTCTTTTTCGAAATGGAAATTTTTTAAAGTGAAATCTTTTTGTTTGCCCGTGTTAATATCTTTAATAAACTTAGTTAAAGATAACAATTGTACTCCTAAATCATGATAGTGTAAAAAACCGTCTTTTGAGTAGTTTACATTCACAAAAGCAGCATTCAAACCAGTTAGTGTTTTTCCGGTTTTTGCCAGAAAAACATCCCCAACTGAAATTTTGTTGTCATTTGTTTCTTTATTAAGTTCAATAAGTCTCCCGCCTTTTAATAAGGCAAAGTCAATATCAGAGGAACTAGATCTAATAATTAATTCTGTTTTCACTCCGAATTGTATTTAATTTAAATTTATTAAAAATAAATTTAAATGGGTTAATATTTTCACAGGGTTTTAACCTGTTGAAACTTGCGAATTCGCAAGATTTCGTTTTCAAAGAACGTTTCTTTTTCTCAAAAGAAAAAGTAAGATTATCTTACTTTTTCTTCTTGTGTCTGTTAGCTCTTGCTCTCTTTTTACGTTTGTGCGTAGAGATTTTCGCTCTTTTTCTTTTTTTACCGCTTGGCATAATATTAATTTGTTTTAATTTTTAAAATACTGTAAATTATTTTACAGCTACTTTGCTTTTTACTCCTTCTACAAATACTTTTGCAGGTTTA
>JAGLDM010000142.1 GCA_023145595.1 Flavobacteriaceae bacterium
ATATTCTGCCCAATTTTTTCAATGAAATTACTTTCAAAAAAGGGTCTAAATTCTTCTATTATTTTTTGAGCAGCACCTTTATCTTCTGGAATAGGGAGGTAATATCCTTTTCCTTTTTCATAAGAAAAAGCAATTCCTACCAACTCGGCTTCCATTGTATTTAGGCTTGTAGTCTCGGTATCAAAACAAACAGACTTTTGTTGTAATAAGTTTTTTAATAATAATTTACGTGACAATTCATTTGAAACCGACTGATAAAAATGATTGGTGTTTTTTGCTTCTTGAAATCCAGAAATAATTGCTACAGGAGTGTCTGCTGGTGCAGCGAATAAATCGAGTTGTTCATTTTGTTTTTGTACGGGTACTTTAGTGGTTTTTTCTTCTGGCGTTGGAATTTCCTTATTTCCTTTTGATGTATCATTTGAAGCGGGTGCTTTAAATAGCCGATTGAAAAATTCATGAGCTCTTTTGAATTCCAATTCTTGAAACACATCTGCAACTTTCTGAAAATTAGGAGTTGACATTTCAAAATCTTTTTCATGAAATTCAACAGGGCAATCGAGCATTATAGTTGCTAGTTGTTTTGAAAGTAAGCCCAATTCTTTATTAGCCTCCACTTTTTCTTTCATTTTTCCTTTCAACTCATGAGTGTTTGCCAATAAATTTTCCATGCTGCCATATTGCGCTAAGAATTTTTTGGCTGTTTTTTCACCAACTCCTGGGAGTCCGGGAATATTATCTACCGCATCTCCCATCATCCCTAAAAAGTCAATTACCTGTTTAGGGTCTTTTACTCCAAACTTTTCTTGGACTTTTGGAATGTCCCAAATTTCGATGCCGTTCCCCATTCTTGCAGGGCGATACATTACCACATTTTCAGTTACCAACTGCGCGTAATCCTTATCGGGAGTTACCATAAATGTTTTGTAACCGGCTTTATCGGCTTGTACAGAAAGGGTCCCTATTAAATCATCAGCTTCAATCCCTTCTACTTCAACAATAGGAATATTCATTGCCTCTAATATTTTATGAATATAAGGAACTGCAATTTTAATTGCCTCAGGCGTTTCTTTTCTGTTGGCTTTGTATTCAGGGAAAGCCTCTCTCCTTGCTTTAGAACCTCCTTTGTCAAAAGCGACAGCCAAAAGATCTGGTTTTTCACGTCTAATTACATCGAGCAAGGAATTAGTAAAACCTAATATTGCAGAGGTATCCATTCCTTTAGAGTTAATACTTGGGTTTTTTATTAAGGCATAATATCCGCGGAAAATCAATGCAAAAGCATCTAATAAAAACAGTCTTTTTTGTTCTGGCATGTTCAAATAATTAGGGAAGTAAAAATAGGAAATTCATTTTTAACAAGAGGTAGGCAGTTCACTCTCTTTCAAGGTAAGCGCATACTCTTTTAAAAGGGGTATATCCCAATATCTGGAGAAAAGGGACCTCCTTTGTCTTTCTTTTTTATTTGTCCGGCAACACTTGTCATAACATTTAGTGAACCGTCTTTATGAATTAATTCACCATATCTAAGTTTTATCTTTGTTCCTGCAGGAGCCTCTACTTTTAATTTTGCCCAACCTGAAAATTTTTGCCCCATATCAAACAGATAAACCCCAGGTGTTGGTTCTCTTCTTTTAAAAGAATATGAGTTTTCCCTGTAATCAGAATTTGTAGGGCTTTGATTACTAAATATATTTTATACATTTGTAATGGTGATAAAACTGATTTCAATATTCATATCTTCCTTAATTCTATTTCAGAGTTCACATATTACTTTTAGTGATATGGAGAAACTAGATGAATTAATAGAACATTCTATTTTTCATAGTGATGAATTTGGTGACTCCTTCTTTGTTTTCTTATCTAAACATTATGGAGAATTAAAGTTAGATCACAATGATGATTATCAGAAAGGTAATGAAAATCACGAAAATTTACCTTTTCAACAACATCAATGTCAAACTGCATCAGCATTTAATTTGGTTTTAAATAACATCGATTTAGAATTTAAAAATGGTTTTTTTACGGACTATGATAAACTTACATTTTATAGTCAAGACCTGTATTCTTCTTTTTATGTAGGAGGAGTTTTTCAACCACCTAAGCATCTATAATTTATTGTTTTAACTATATATTTGTAACAATTGTTTGTTATGAATTTTATATTCATTAAATTTATTAGCATGCTTTCATATATTATTAATTTTAGTATAAAGAATAAGTTTATTATTCTTTTGTTTACCACCTTTATTGTCGGCTTTGGTTTGTATTCGTTATCACAAATCCCGATAGGAGCCGTTCCAGATATTACCAATAACCAAGTACAGGTTATCACAACTTCAAGAAACCTTTCTACCCAGGATATGGAGAAATTCATTACCTCTCCTGTTGAACTAGAAATGGCGAATTTACCTGGAGTTGTAGAAATCCGTTCTGTTTCAAAATTCGGATTATCTGTTGTTACCATTGTTTTTGAGGATGATATGGGTACCTATTTACCCCGTCAATTAATTGCAGAAAAAATTATATCTGCAGCAGAAAAAATTCCTGAAGGGTTTGGAGTTCCTCAAATGGGTCCAGTCACCACAGGGCTAGGAGAAATCTACCAATATACATTAGACGTGAAGCCTGGTTATGAAGATCAATATGATGCCACAGACTTAAGAACCATTCAAGATTGGATTGTAAAACGGCAGCTCTCTGGAATTCTTGGCGTTGTAGAAGTGAATAGTTGGGGAGGTTTCTTAAAGCAATATGAAGTTGCTATAAACACCAACAAACTCAATGCTATGGAAATAACGGCTAGCGATGTGTTTAGGGCTTTAGAGCGGAATAATAGTGTTGCTGGAGGTGGATATATTGAAAAGGTGAATCAGGCATATTTTATTAAAGGAGAAGGCTTGGTAAGTTCTATAGAGGATATCAAAAATATTGTTGTTCAGAATAAAGATGGACTTCCTATTTATATAGGCGATGTTGCTAAAGTCGGTTTTGGTTTTGCAACTCGTTTTGGTGCAATCACAGGAAACGGACAAGGAGAAAAAGTACTAGGTCAAGTAATGATGCTTAAAGATGCTAATTCTAAAAAGGTTATTGAAGTGGTGAAAGAACGTGTTGCCACAATCTCTAAATCATTACCAGAAGGTGTATATATAAACCCCGTTTTAGATAGAAGTGAACTTATTGATAAAACAACATTTACGGTTGTAGAAAATCTTATTTTGGGTTGTTTGATAGTCATTTTTGTTGTGGTGCTGCTTTTGGGTAATATTCGCTCTGGATTGGTAGTTGCTTCTGTGATTCCACTTTGTTTATTATTCGCTTTGTCTTTAATGTATATTTTTGGTATAGATGCCAACTTAATGAGTTTGGGTGCTATTGATTTTGGAATTATTATAGATGGTGCCGTTATTATCGTTGAGTTTATCGCATTTAAAATAACGCAAAGAGGTGATGAAATTAATGGTCTTGATGCGTCAAAAAAACAATTATTAAAGAATGAAATTACTTTTACAGGCGCCTCAAAAATGATGAATTCTGCCATTTTTGGTCAGTTAATAATCCTTATTGTTTTTATACCAATCCTTTCTTTAAGTGGAGTAGAAGGTAAGATGTTTAAACCAATGGCAATTACCTTTAGTTTTGCTTTGATTGGGGCAATGATTTTATGTTTTACATATGTTCCTGTTGTGGCTTCTATGTTTTTAAAACCATCAAAAGCATCAGATAAAAATATATCGGTGCGATTAATGAAGTTAATTAACAGGATGTATGAACCTGTAATTGATTGGGCATTAAAATCGAAAAAATTTGTAATTATTGCTGCTTCGCTTTTACTTGGTTTTTCAATTTATCTATATAACACTATGGGGGCCGAGTTTGTTCCAACCTTAGATGAAGGTGATTTTGTAATTCAACCAGTTCTTAAAACAGGAACATCGTTGAGTAGGACCATTGAAATTACTACACAAATTGAAACTATTTTATTAGAAAATTTCCCAGAAGTAAAACAAGCCGTTACTCGTATTGGTGCTGCAGAAATACCTACGGATCCAATGTCTATGGAGGAAAGTGATGTTATTATTATTCTGCATCCTAAAAGTGAATGGGTTTCAGCGAAAACCAAAGATGAATTGGCAGATAAATTTAAGGAAGCGCTTGCTATTATTCCGGGAATGGAAGTAGAATTTACACAGCCAATAGAAATGCGTTTTAATGAGTTAATAACTGGTGTGCGTTCAGATATTGCAATAAAAGTTTTTGGAGAAGATTTAGATATTTTATCTAAAAAAGGAAATGAAATTAAAACATTGTTAGAAAATTTAGATGGTGTTGCAGATATTACTGTAGAAAAAATTGTTGGCTTGCCACAGATGAATGTAAATTATAATAGAGCCAAAATTGCTCGTTATGGTCTTAATATTCAAGATTTGAATGAAATGGTTTCAATGGGCTTTTCTGGGCGTATTGTTGGAAGTGTTTTTGAAGGAGAAAAACGTTTTGACTTGGTAGTGCGTTTGGAGGAGAAAAACAGGAAAGATATTGATAATCTTAAAAACCTACATATCGACTTACCGTCTGGAGGGAAGGTTCCATTGAGTGAATTAGCAGAAATAACCTATAAAAAAGGGGCTGCCAAAATTTCTAGAGACGATACTAGGCGTAGAATTGTTGTAGGAATAAATGTTCGTAACCGAGATTTACAATCGGTGGTGGATGATGCTCAAGAAATACTAAATACGAAGTTAAAGTTACCTTCTGGTTATTCTATTAAATATGGAGGTCAATTTGAGAATTTACAAAGTGCTGAAAAGCGATTGAAAATAGCAGTGCCAATTGCTTTGGTGCTTATATTTATATTGCTCTATTTTGCTTTTAATTCGGTTAAAGAAGCGTTGATTATTTATTCGGCTATACCGCTTTCTGCTGTAGGTGGTATATTATTGCTTTGGATGCGAGATTTACCTTTTAGTATTTCGGCAGGTGTTGGTTTTATAGCATTATTTGGAATTGCTGTTTTAAACGGAATTGTATTAATAGAACACTTTAAAGATTTAAAACATCAGGGATTTGATAGTATTGAATCTTTGATTAAACAGGGAACAAAAGAACGATTAAGAGCGGTATTGCTAACGGCAGCAGCAGCAGCTTTTGGGTTTTTACCAATGGCAATTTCAACTAATGTAGGAGCAGAGGTGCAAAGACCTTTAGCAACAGTTGTAATTGGAGGTTTGGTTACATCTACTATTTTAACATTGGTCGTGCTACCAGTATTATATGCCCATTTCCATTCATTAAAAAAAGGAAGTTTTATGAAGAGGTTAAAAAGAAAATCAGGATTAGGGGTAGGGGTTTTGATGTTATTTTTGTCAATAGACATGATTGCTCAAGAGCAAATTGAAAACACACCTTTAACTCTCGACGAGTTGATACCTATTGCAATAGATAATAATGCAAGTTTAAAAGCAAGTATGCTTAGTGTGGATAAATCAGAAACAATGCGTCATAAAGCATTAAATTTTGATAAAACAAAGGTGTATTATAGTTATGATGAGAGCAATTTAGCTCGTAATAATGAGCCTTTGAATGTTTTTGGAATAGAACAAGATTTTTTGTTTCCAACTATTTATTTTGCGGCTAAAAATATTAATCAACAGAATTTGTTGGTTGAATTGAGTCGTTATGAAATTAATAAAAAGGCACTAATTAGAGCAGTTACTTTGAATTTTTATGAATATCAATTCGCAATTGAAAAAGAAGGGATTTATAGGAGTTTAGATAGTTTGTATATAGATTTTTCTCGAATGGCAAAACGTCGTTTTGAGTTAGGAGAAACAAATTATTTAGAGCGAATAACAGCAAAGTCGAAGCAAAGAGCCATTAAAATAAAATTTGAACAAGCAGAGCAAGATGTGTTTGTTGCTCATCAAAATTTAATTAAACAGGTTCAATCTGATGAGCCTTTTAAAATTTCAGTAGCTGTTGTTCCGCATAAAATACCTGTAGATACTATTGATATTAGCAAAAACCCAGAGCAGGTTTATTATCAGAATAAAATTGCATTGACAGCAGCAGAACGAAAATATGAAAAGCAGCAATTGTTGCCAGATATAAGTCTAAATTATTTTCAAGGATCAAATTCTAATTTAGACGAAAACTTATTTGGATATCAAATTGGACTTAAAATTCCGTTGTTATTTGGAGGTAAATCCTCCAATATTAAAGCAACTAAAATTGCGAATGAAATTGCGGTAGAAAGATCTAAGGATCATAAATATCGATTGAATTCACATTATTTAGCACTCAAAAACACCTTGATTAAATTTGAGAAAGCATTAGATTATTATGAAGTTGAAGGTACGGAACTTTCAGATGAAATATTGAAAGCAGCAGAAAGTGGTTTTAAAAATGGGGATATTGACTTTTTTCAATATATCCTCAGCGTAGAGAATGCCTATGAAATAAAACTAGACTATTTGGATAATTTAAATGAGTACAACCAAACAGTTATTAAAATTAATTATTTAAGCCTATAAAATTATCGTTATGAGACGTATACTATATATTATTACAGTGACATTACTATTATTCACTCAATTAAGTTGTGAAGATTCAAAAAAAGAAACAATTCAACCCAATGTTGAGACGGAAATAGTAGAAGTAAATAAATTTCAAATAACGAACTTACAATTTGAGAAAAACACAATGGTTTTAGGCGGATTGGAAGAAAGAAATTTTACATTGGGAATACAGGCAAAAGGAACGATAGATGTGCCTCCATCTAATAGAACGGTTGTGAATGCATTAATGGGAGGCTATATAAAAGAAACAAAATTGTTGGTTGGTGATAAAGTTAAAAAGGGGCAAGTATTGGTGGTAATAGAAAACCTTGAGTTTGTTTCTCTTCAGCAAGAATATTTAGAAGTGAAGGAGCAATTAACATATCTTAAATCTGAATATGATCGCCAAAAAACGATGTTTGAAGAAAAGATTACTTCTTCTAAAAACTTTTTAAAAGCAGAGAGCCTGTATAAAACTGCGAAGGCTAAATACGGTGGCTTGCACAAACGACTTTTGATGTTGAATATTTCACCAAAGAAAGTAGGGGAGGGTGTTTTTACTTCTACTGTAAAAATTTATGCACCTCTAAGTGGCTATATTACCAAAATCAGTGTAACGAAAGGAACTTATGTTTCTCCAGCAGCAACCATTATTGAAATTATTGACGAAAGTCATATTCATTTGGAGTTGTCTGTTTTTGAAAAGGATATCATGAAATTGAAAAAGGGACAAAAAATCAAGTTCAAAATTCCAGAAGCAAGTATGGACTTTTTTGATGCCGAAGTTCATTTAATAGGTACATCCATAGAAAAAAACAGAACGATTAAGGTACACGCCCATCTTGAAGATGAGGGAAGTTATCGATTTATTGTTGGGATGTATGTAGATGCCTTAATTTTGACAAAAAATATTTCGGCAATGGCTTTGCCTGCGGAGGCAATTGTTACAGTTGATAATCGTGATTATGTATTACTGCTAGTTTCAAAAGAAAATGAAAACTATTCATTTAAGAAAGTCCAAGTGAAGACTGGGAGTTTTAATGATGGATTTACAGAAATATTGAACGTTGACAAATTTGGCGAAAATGATCAGTTTTTAATCAAAGGAGCATTTAACCTTTTGGGAGAATAATTTCCAATATTTTATGTGGAAAATTTCAGAACATATCAAAGGTATTGGAGTGCCTGCCTTTGATGTGACGGTTGGTTAAACTAAATGGGATTCTGTTTTTTTTGAAACAAATATACTTGAGATACTTAAAATTAATTCTCTTTATTTTTTTATAATCGTTTAGGACGGGATTG
>JAGLDM010000143.1 GCA_023145595.1 Flavobacteriaceae bacterium
AAAAAATAACTTTATCATTTTCATCTACATAGGTAATATCAATTGGAAGAAAACGTAACAATAAATTCACTTGCTCCGGAGTCATATACCCCTCGTCATAGTGAAAGGTGTTTTCTGTAGAAAAAGATAATTTACGCTCTGTAAAATCTTGACTTGGATGTATGTATTCTTCTGTTTCTTGAGCAGGATACGGTGCTGGTTTCTCTGCCAACATCCAACCTATTTCTTCATCGCCTATATAAAATTCTTTCCAATCTTCCTCAGAAAGCAAGTTCATTGCATTTGGAAATAATCGGGTATCTTCAATACTTAACAAGCGCTTGATTCCCTCTGTTAGATAAGGGAGGTTTTCAATAATTTTTTCAGTATTTTTTTCCTCGTTATAGGTGTTTATCAACCGAATCTGATCTCTTAAATTATCATGAAATGACCACATTCCTTGACTTGGGCCTTCCCAACCATGTTTTTCTAAGTATGGGAATAATTGATTTTCCTTTCGAACAAATCGCTTTTCAATCGTTGCTAGTTCATTAAAAACATTATAATATTTTTGAAAATCTGCAACGCAATCTGAATCTTCTAACTGAAATAAAAGGCTTTCAATTAAATCTCTTTCATCGTAATAAATTTTTACGGGGTGACCTTCTGGTAAATTATCTCGTAGAGTTGTATCCATTTTTGTTGTTTTTTATATTGTTTTTATCCTGTTCAATTGTAACTTCGTTCCAGCAGTATCAAAACCGTCCAACTGGTGTTGTTAATATTTGACAATGATTTTGACCAAACATTTACACCGAATAAAGACTATTTTGTCTTCTTTGCAAAATACGTAGTTTTATTCTGTATAAAACGTGATAAATGTTACATTTCATGCAGAATAAAAAAAAGGTGTTGAACATGTAACCGTATTTCTCTTTCGTAATTTTATTTTCATCATAAATTACTTTTAAACGCTTATTAACAAGTGAGGAATTATGGGGCTTATCGCTTCTTAAAGTTTTTATACAAAACGATAATTGTCGTGAGAGTGAGAATTGGAATAATGAGAATTAAATCGACTCTAATAACAGCGGTTGGTTCTTTGGCGCTCCATTGTTGCACAAAATATTCCCAAACGAAATAACCAATCCAAACTATGGACAGAAAAAGCCACCTTCTTTTATTGGAAGTATTCACGCCTTTATTAATTTGTTTTTATAATTGAAACTGTGCTCATAAAAGGATGATACATCGCACATATCGCAGTTTCTTTTGGTAATTTACAAGGATAGGAATCCTTAAAAGTTAAACTTGCTTTTTCGTTATTTTTAAAACTAGCCAGCATTTCATTATTACACACTTTATAATCATGCTCTTCAAATCTGACATAAGTCCCTGTACAGTTTCGTACAATTTTAACCTCTGCTGTATATGTTTCTTGTACTTTTAATAACCAACTCGCTTCTCCACTCACTAATAAATACGTAATTTTTTTTTCTTGACCCGTCGGATTACTATTGGAATCTCCTTCACCATAAATTGGAAATTCCCGAACAAGCATTTGATCTTTAAAATAGAATTGATCATGCCCCATATACCCTTCAAACAAGTTTCCCTTTTCAAAGTCAGTATTTGTTAATTCAGGAAAATAAATTGACGATAAACTTTTGTCACTGTTAGACGCATAGCCAATCACATTCAAATAACTTCCAGACCCTGCTGATTGCGTAATAATATATAATTCTTCAAACCCGTTTTGATCTAAATCTTGCAATTCAATAGAAACAATAGGGTCAATATCCTCTAATATAAAATGATTCCCGTTTTCAAATTCCTTTGCCGTAATCTCAACAGAAACTAAACTCGCACTGTCCGAATGAATTTCTTTTACAATAATCGTTTTACCCGTTTTTGTAATAAACTCACCTCCTTGATGCTTATGACTTTCTTCATTTACGTGTTGATGACCATCGTGTTCGTGATTTGGCTTGCATGAAACAAAAGCAAGTACACAAAGCAATACTATTATTTTCATAATATAATTTTTTTTGAGGTCTAAATTTACGAAAAAAAATACACCTATTTGATATTCATAGAAAGTTGAATTCTTTTTCGAGCAATATCAACTTCCAATACTTTTACAATCACTTGTTGATGTAAATTAACTACTGAATTCACATCACTCACATACGAATCTGATAAATTAGAAACATGTACCAAACCACTTTCTTTAATTCCGATATCTACAAAGCATCCAAAATTGGTAATATTATTTACAATTCCTGGTAGCAACTGACCTTCTCTAAGATCTCCAATAGTTCTTATATCTTTATTAAAAGTAAAAACTTTCGCGACTTCTCTTGGATCTAGTCCTGGTTTTTCCAATTCTTTTACAATATCTTGAAGTGTTGGTAATCCAACTTCTTCGGTACAATAATCTTGTAAATTGATTTGTTTTAACTTGGTAGAGTTTCCAATCAAATCCTCCAAAGAAATTTTTTCTTTCGCAGCCATTTTTTGAATCAACGCATATCTTTCTGGATGTACAGATGAATTATCCAACGGATTACTTCCATTTTTAATTCTTAAAAATCCGCCACTTTGCTCAAATGCTTTTGCACCCAAACGCGGAACTTTTTTTATTTCTGATCTTGAGTTAAAACTACCTTCTTTTGTTCGATACGTAACAATGCTTTCCGCTAATTTTGGTCCAATTCCAGAAACATAACTTAATAATGAAGTGCTTGCCGTATTGATATTGACTCCAATAGCATTCACACAACTTGCAACTACACTATCTAAAGACGATTTCAATTTAGCCTGATCAACATCATGCTGATACTGACCAACTCCAATAGATTTTGCATCAATTTTTACCAATTCTGCCAAAGGATCTGCCAATCTCCGACCAATAGAAATAGCACCACGAACCGTTATATCGTAATTTGGAAACTCATCTCGCGCAATTTTGGAAGCCGAATAAATAGAAGCACCTGCCTCACTCACCACAAATACTTGAACAGTTCTATTAAACTTTATTTTGCGAATCAAATCTTCTGTTTCTCTAGAGGCTGTTCCATTTCCAATAGCAATGGCTTCTATTTTATAGGCATCTACCAAAGAATTGATTTTACGTATGGAACCAATCGAATCATTTTTTGGAGCATGTGGATAGATCGTTTCGTTATATTCTATACTTCCTTGTTCATCTAAACAAACCACTTTGCAACCTGTTCTATATCCTGGATCAATCGCCAAAATTCGCTTTTCGCCTAATGGAGCACCCAACAATAACTGCTTTAGATTATTTGCAAATACATCAATTGCTGATGTATCGGCTTTTTCCTTAGCCAATTTTAAAACTTCATTAGACAGCGTTGGAAACAACAATCGTTTATAACAATCTTGAATCGCTATTGTAATTTGATCGCTACACGCATTGTTTGATCGAACCACTCTGTTTTCAATTTTATTTAATGCATTCTCATGGTCAATTTCAATTTTTACCCGAATAAATCCTTCTTTTTCAGCTCTTAAAATCGCTAATAATCTATGAGACGGACACCTATTTAAAGATTCCGACCAATCAAAATAATCCCGAAATTTTTGTGCCTTTTCTTCTTTTATTTTTGATTTTACTGCTTTGCAATTAATTGTAGCAAATCGCTCTAATTGTTTCCGAATATTCGACCGAATATCCATGCGTTCGTTTAACCACTCTGCAATAATAAATCGGGCTCCATCTAGCGCATTTTCAATCGACGAAACTTCTCCTTTCACATATTTATATGCGATAGACTCGATATCATTTGCTTTCTGGCTCATGATGATTTTTGCCAACGGTTCCAATCCGTTTTTACGTGCAGTTTCGGCTTTGGTTTTTCGCTTCTTTTTATAGGGCAAATACAAATCTTCCAATGTCCGAAGGTCACTGGTGTTTTCAATTTTTTGTTTCAATTCGGGAGTCAATACCTCTTGCTCTTTCAGCGATTTTAAAATCGCCAATTTTCGCTTTGCTAGTTCTTCAAATTGCTCTTTGAACTTAACAATATCAGCAATTTGAACCTCATCCAAATTTCCTGTACGCTCTTTTCGATAGCGTGCTATAAACGGCAGTGTACAATCTTCGTTTAGTAGATCGATTGTATTCTGAATTCCCTTTTCTGGAAGTTGAGTGTTAGTTTTTATAAATTGAATTATTTCCATTGTATCTTTTTTAGTACAAAAAACCCCGAACGAATTCAGGGCTTTGATTTTTTATGATTTTTGAGAATCGTTCTAACTCACACTCTCACCATTTTTCACATCACGTTCTGGCTCAATAAAGGCTAATTTTCCATCAACAGTGTCTGTCATTAAAATCATACCCTGACTTTCAACTCCACGAATCGTTCTTGGTGCTAAGTTTACCAAAACACTAACTTGCTGCCCAATAATATCCTCTGGTTTAAAACTCTCTGCAATTCCGCTAACTATTGTTCTGGTGTCAATACCAACATCTACTTTTAATTTGAGCAGTTTTTTTGTTTTCGCTACTTTTTCGGCTTCTAAAATCGTTCCGATTCTAATATCTAATTTGGTAAAATCATCAAACTCAATAATTTCTTTTTGAGGCTCCACCACTTTATTCTCTTGTTCATTTGCTTGCTTTGTTGCTTCCAATTTATCTAATTGAACCTGAATTTCTTTGTCTTCAATTTTAGCAAATAATAATTCTGCTTTTCCTATTTGATGATTTGAAGGTAATAATTCGTCTTTTTTAGCAATACAATTCCATTGAGATGCTTCGCCAGGCTCAGCATGACAGTCGTTTTCATTTTGAGCAATATTCAAAATTCCCTTTAACTTTTCAGAAGTAAATGGCAAAAATGGCTCTGACAAAGTTGCCAATGCCGATGCTATTTGAAGTGCAACATACATCACTGTTTTTACACGCTCTTCATCAACTTTTATAACTTTCCAAGGCTCTTCATCTGCCAAATATTTATTTCCTAAACGTGCTAAATTCATCAATTCAGTCATCGCTTCTCTAAAGCGATAACGCTCAATTGAATTTGCAATAATCTGCGGATATTCTTTTATTTTTTCTAACGCAGCAGTATCTATTTCAGAAAACTCATTAGGCGCAGGAACAACTCCTCCGTAATATTTATTTGTTAAAACCACTACACGATTGATGAAGTTTCCAAAAATGGCAACTAACTCACTATTATTTCTAGTTTGAAAATCCTTCCACGTAAAATCATTATCTTTTGTTTCAGGTGCATTTGCCGTTAAAGCATAGCGTAAAACATCTTGCTTTTCTGGGAAATCTTCTAAATATTCATGCAACCAAACCGCCCAATTTTTAGAGGTAGAAATTTTATCCCCTTCCAAATTTAAAAATTCATTTGCAGGAACATTTTCTGGCAAAATATAAGAACCTTCTGCTTTTAGCATCGCAGGAAAAATAATACAGTGAAATACAATATTATCTTTACCTATAAAGTGAATTAATTTGGTGTCTTTATCTTTCCAATACGGCTCCCAATCAATTCCTTTTTCTTTCGCCCATTCTTTGGTTGAAGATATATAACCAATCGGTGCATCAAACCAAACATACAACACCTTTCCCTCACCTCCTTCTGCAGGAACTGGAATTCCCCAATCTAAATCACGCGTCACCGCTCTTGGTCTTAATCCATCATCTAACCACGATTTTACCTGACCCAACACATTGATTTTCCAATCATTTTTATGACCTTCAACAATCCATTCACGCAACCACGTTTCGTATTCATCTAAAGGTAAAAACCAGTGTTTTGTCTCTTTTAAACTTGGCACATTTCCTGTAATTGCAGACTTTGGATTGATTAAATCAGTTGCATTATGACTAGTTCCACATTTCTCACATTGATCGCCATAACTCTCCTCATTACCACATTTTGGGCAGGTACCTACCACAAAACGATCTGCTAAAAACTGATTAGCCTCTTCATCATATAATTGTGCAGAAACCTCTTCAATAAATTTCCCTTTTGCATTTAACTCTGAGAAAAATTCAGAAGCCGTATCATGGTGAATTTTTGCTGAAGTTCTAGAATAATTATCAAAAGTAATTCCGAATTCTTGAAATGATTTTTTAATAATTGCATGGTATTTATCTACTACCTGTTGCGGAGTAACACCTTCTTTTTTTGCTTTTAACGTAATCGGAACTCCATGTTCATCAGACCCACAAACAAAGGCAACATCATGTCCGTTCATTCGTAAATAACGTGAGTAAATATCTGCAGGAACGTAAACGCCTGCCAAATGTCCAATATGAACTGGACCGTTTGTGTATGGTAATGCTGATGTAATTGTATATCTACTCACAAAAAATGATTTTATCGTCATTTCGATTCGCTAAAAGCGAAGAAGCAATCACAATCTACAGATTACTTCGTCACAAATATCCCTCGTAATGACGGTTATGATTAAATTTAACTGCAAAAATACTCATTCCTTTTCGATGTCTTTAATTGCAATGAAATTTTATTTACATTTGATGATGATTCAGCCCAAATTTTTACAAAAAGGCGATACCGTTGCCATCGTATCAACTGCACGGAAAATTACTTTGCAGGAAGTTCAACCTGCCATTGAATTATTAAAATCTTGGAACCTAAAAATTGTAATAGGTGATACCATTGGTTTAGAACACCATCAATTTGCTGGTACAGATCAAGAACGCACTTTAGATTTTCAACAAATGTTAGATGACCAAAATATTAAAGCCATTTGGTGTGCACGTGGTGGTTATGGTACGGTTCGGATCATTGACAATCTTGATTTTAGCAACTTTTTAAACCATCCGAAGTGGATAATAGGATATTCTGATGTAACCGTTTTACATAATCATATTCATAATTTAGGAGCAAAATCAATTCATGCCACAATGCCCATAAATGTGCCAAAAAACACAAAAAACAGCACAAAATCATTAAAAAATGCGCTTTTTGGGCTGAAAACGATCCAAAATATTGGTTTTTCAAAACATAATAAATTCGGAAAATCCCAAGGAGTTTTAGTCGGTGGCAACTTATCAATACTTTATAGTTTGTTAGGAAGTGAATCTGAGATTAATACAAATAATAAAATTCTATTTATAGAGGATTTGGACGAATACGTTTATCACATTGACCGAATGATGCTGGCTTTGAAGCGAAGTGGTGCTTTGAAAAATTTAAAAGGATTGCTCGTTGGCGGAATGACTCAAATGCATGATAATGAAATTCCCTTTGGAAAAACAGCAGCCAAAATTATTATAGAAGCCGTTTCAGAATATGACTTTCCTGTTTGTTTTAATTTTCCTTCGGGGCATTTAGATGATAATATTGCTTTGATTTTAGGAAATGAAGTGAAATTAGAAGTTCATGAAAGTGGAACAATACTAAATTTTATATCTTAAGTATTATAAGATTTTGAAACGATTCCGCATAGTTATCAGAACAAGGTGACCAACAACTAACAACCGAACACAAACAACTACAAAATGGCAGAGCACAATGAATTAGGAAAAAAAGGAGAGCAACTTGCCATTGAATATCTGATAAAAAAAGGGTATAAAATTCGAGATAAAAATTGGCGCTATCAAAAAGCAGAGGTTGATATTATTGCAGAAAAAGATGGTATTCTAGCAGTTGTAGAGGTTAAAACACGTTCATCCGATTATTTTGGTAATCCACAAGATTTCGTAAACCCTAAAAAGATAAAGTTATTGGTAATGGCGATTGACCACTATGTGATTTCAAAAGATTTAGAGTTAGAAGTTCGCTTTGATATCATTGGCATCATCAAAAAACCTACTGAAACCAAAATTGAACATTTAGAAGATGCCTTTTTGTATTTCTAACAAGATTCCTTTTTCAACGTGAAATCACCCCAGTTTTTATGAAATAAAACTTGAATTATTCCTTACTAAACATTGCCTTAAAATCTTCTAAGTCCCCTAGTTTTGCGATGATCTTTTTGTCCTTATCTAGCACAAAATAACTCGGAGTAGAATTTATATTATAGTTATACGCAAACTCATTCTCCCATTTGTCTGCACAATAAACATGTATCCAATTCGGCATGGTAAGAATTAGTTCGTCGAATTCTGTTTTTTCTCCTTCTTCTTCTAATGCTACTGCAATCACTTCTACACCTTCAAATTCTTCCGTAAATTCATATAATTTCGGAATGTCATTTAAACAATGAGAACAACTGCTACTCCAAAATACAACAAGATAGATTTCACTGTTTTCTAAGTCACTAAGTTTTTTCTTAACGCCATTCGATTCCCAATAAATTTCTGGAGCAATGGTACCAATAGCAGCCTTCAGCAGATCGGTTATATATGTCAAAATCTCCTTGCTTTGATACGCTAAAGGCATTTTTAAATAATATTCTTTGGTAATATAACTTACCATTTCTATACGATTTTGACCAGCAAAAGCATACAGCATTGCATGTAATAAACCTTGTTTTACTTCATAATTATCTCCAACTTCAAGCATCAACTCACTAATTGCAGCCAACTTCAAATCTGCGTCAACCTTTTCATCTTCTGCTGTATTCGCATAAAAAACATACTCGGCAGCTTTACCAATAAAAAAAGTGGAGTTTTTCAACTCTTTATCACTAAAATCAATATAGTCAAAAAAATGTTCCTTTGATACCGTTGCAAATTCTTCTGGTGTGTCAATAATCTTCGAAGCAAAATAAGTCCTACTCGACCTAATATAATGATTCGCCAAAAAACCTTTCGATTCTTCTTCAAAAGCATCTTGTATTTTGTTGATGTTTTTTACTTCTTTTTGATAATTTTCTGCGATTTTGGATTTTGTGTCACTTTCAAAGTAGGCCAACTGTAACGAATCTATTGCTGCCTGAACCTCATAAAATGATTGCTGATAATCCATGTAAACTTTATTTTCTTTTGAATTTTCAACAACCACTGAGGCAAATGGACTCAAAGGATCAAACGTTACCGAAATAGCTTCATTATTATAGAGAACATCCAGATACTTTTGATTTTTAATATCATAAAACAAGCGGTACATTCCGGTAGAACTACCCACTGGAAAGGTCATCAAAAACACCCCGTTCTCACTTTTAGCATTCGAAATATACTCCTGTTTCGCTCCCTCCAGTTTATACAAAAGTAAACGATCATAATTCCTTTTCGGACTTAATTTTACCTGTAGCGAATCTTGTGCATTCGCAAAAAAAGAAAGACATAAAAGGGTAAAAACTAGTGATTTTAGCATTATAAAAAAGTTTAAAACATGAACTTCAAAAAACGTTCCAAAAATACAGTATAATTGATTAATTTGCTAAAAATTAATCACGAGATATGAGTCTTGAAAATAAAACGATTTGGATTACTGGTGCTTCATCTGGAATTGGAAAAGCATTGGCTATTGAACTTTCAAAAGCCAATAATAAAATTATTCTTTCTTCAAGGAATGAAGCAAATTTACAAACTGTAAAAGAAGTATGTTCACATCCTGAAAACATAAAAATACTAACGCTCGATTTAGAGGACTACCTTTCTTTAAAGACTGTCGTACCGGAAGCTATTTCATTGTTTGGAAATATTGACATGCTTATAAATAATGGAGGTATAAGTCAGCGAGCTTTAGCTATTGATACCGAAATAGCCATAGACAAGCGCTTTATGGATATTAATTATATGGGAGCAATTGCTTTGACTAAGGGACTACTACCGCACTTTACAGCAAACAAAAGTGGACATTTTGTTACTATCACAAGTGTTTCTGGAAAAGTTGGAGTCCCAAAGCGATCTGCCTATGCGGCTTCAAAACATGCCTTACATGGTTTTTTTGATTCCTTAAGAGGGGAAGTTTGGGAGCATAACATCAAGGTGACAATAATTTGTCCTGGTTATATTAAAACTGACATTTCCGTAAATGCTATGACAGCGTCAGGAGAAAAGTTTAAAAAAATGAGCAAATTTCAAGCGGCAGGTATGAATACAGAAATCCTTGCGAAGAAAGTCATCAGGGATGTTCTTAAAGGTAAAAGGGAGTCGAATTACGGAGGAAAAGAAATCATAGCTATCTATTTAAATAAATTCTTCCCTCGTTTTCTAGACAAGAAATTAAGAAATATGCAAAAGAAAAACACATTTGAATCCTAGTATAGGCACACAATTACATAGTTGTTTTACACACATACAGATATTATCTAAATAATTAGCTGATCAATTAATTTATTAGTTAGATTTGAGAAAAAACTTACGTGAAAACAATTTTATTCCTTTTAATTATTCTGGCAAGCCTAAGCTCTCAGGTTTTTTCTCAGTCGGATAACTTTGCAGACAAATATTACAAATCTCAATTAGCCTTGAGCCAGGGAGATGCAGCGAAAAGTTTAAGCCTTGCCTATGATCTTTGTGAAAATTATCCTGATAGTTCAAATGTCTGGTTTTTAAGAAGCCAGATAGAACGACAAATCATTCAGTATAAGAAATCATTGGAGAGCATCTCTAGTGCAATTCAGATAGAACCAGGTAATCCAGCATACTATTATTTAAAGTCATCCCTATATTCAGATTTGCAGCAATATGATGCTTGCATTTCTTACTGTGATTCTGTTACTAATCTTGATTCAACCCATCTTTTTGCGGCAATTCTTAAAGCACAGGCCCTTAGAAAAGATGGGGAACTTGTTAGGGCTCTTGATCAATATTATTCTCTGCATAAAAGGGATAGCCTGAATACTACTTTCATGAAGAATATCGGTTCTCTTCATTCGAAAAACGATAGTCTAATTGATGCAACAAGTTGGTATACAATGGCTATTGAAACTGACAGTACAGACATTCCTGCCTATACAAATCTGGGTAATTTATATGTTCGCACTGAGAAATATGATGAAGGTATTCCTGTTTTGACCAGGGCTCTGGTAATTGACACCTTAAATTCCTGGATATATCGGTTCAGGGGTTCATTAAACATCATGGGAGCAAACCTTGAAGATGCAGAAGATGATTTTAAGAAGGCGATTTCCCTGGGTGATTCAACGGCATTTACATTTCG
>JAGLDM010000144.1 GCA_023145595.1 Flavobacteriaceae bacterium
AAATTGGTGTAAGTTATATCTTTGGAAAATAACAACAATAATAATAGAACTCCAAAGAATTAAAATTAATTTAAATAACAAGCCCATCAGTTTAATACTGATGGGCTTATTGTTTTGTTTAAATAGTAATAGGTTAGGGGTGTGTTTTATACGGTCATTGTGAGGCATGAAGCAATCTCTCAATGCAGTAAAAAACTAAGATACCTCCTCGTAATGTCGATTTTAGTTAGTGTTGTCATTCCTGCGTAGGCAGGAATCTAAATAAAAAAATTCTTAAAACGGACTATCCTCGAGGCAGGTCCATAGAGATGTTACGCCAGTTTCATTTTAGACTTAGGGCCAAAAACCGAAATTTAGTATTACCTCACCCGAAACTGCAAAAGGCAGTTTCGACCTCTCCCAAGGGGAGATAAATTAGAATTCCCCTAGGCAAGCCAAGGGGAATTCTTTAGATTAAAAGTATTTGAAGTTTTTTACATTTCAAAAAGTGTTATCCACACTTAGAAGAACCACAGTCTTTACAAGTTAAACATCCTTCTTGATAAATTAAATTGTTAGAATTACAATTCTCACAAGTATGCCCTTCGACTTCTGTTCCATCTTCAACATAACGCTTTAAAGTACGCTGTACTCCATTTTTCCAGGTACTTATAGATTCAGAATCTAATTGCAAACTTTGTATTAATTTCACAATTTTATCAATTGGCATTCCATGACGTAATGTTCCTGAAATTAGTTTTGCATAGTTCCAATATTCTGGATCAAACTTATGAGATAATCCCTCAATAGTAGTTTTATAACCTCGTTTGTTTTCATACTGAAAATCGTAACGCGAATTTCCGTCCCCCTCTTTATTTTTAATAATTACCCCCTTTTCTACCCAACGTGGAATTAAAATTCCATCTTCGTCATCGGCTAATCCTGTAAATATTTCATAGGGTCTATTATCTGCCAAACCTACAAAGGCAATCCATTTTTCTTTTTGATTTTGAAAATGAACTACATCTGCTTCTAAAATTTGAGGACGTATATTTGAGAAGTTACTGCTAACCGACTCATTTTTATTTGTTTCATCCGCAGAAATTAATACTCCAGAACGTGAGCCTTCTCTATAAACAGTTACACCTTTACAGCCAACTTCCCACGCTTTTAAATATAGTTCTCCTACTAATTCTTCTGTAGCATTGTTGGGTAAATTAACAGTAACACTAATTGAATGATCTACCCATTTTTGAATTGCACCTTGCATTCTCACTTTACTCTTCCAATCAATATCATTAGAAGTAGCTTTGTAATATGGAGATTGTTTTACCAATTCATCTAATTCTTCTTGTGAAAAATCCTTGCTTGAATCTATGTTATTTACTTCCATCCATTCTTTAAAACGATGGTGAAAAACAGTATATTCTTCCCAAGAGTCTCCCAATTCATCTACAAAATCTATTCTTGCATTTTTATCATTCGGATTCACCTTTTTTCTACGCTTATAAACAGGCATAAATACGGGCTCAATTCCCGATGAAGTTTGTGTCATTAAACTAGTAGTTCCTGTAGGTGCAATTGTTAACAGAGCAATATTTCTACGACCATGTTCTAACATTTGATAATACAGTTCACTATCTGCATCTTTTATCCGTAAAATAAACGGATTATCTTTTTCTCTTTCAGCATCGAAAATAGCAAAGGCTCCTCTTTCTTTTGCCAAATTAACAGACGCTCTATACGTTTCAATTCCCAATACTTTATGAACTTCAGTAGAAAAACTGTTTCCCTCTTCACTTCCATAGCGAATTCCTAAAGCCGCCAACATATCTCCCTCTGCAGTAATGCCTATTCCGGTTCTTCTACCTTCTTCTGCTTTATTTTGGATGTTTAACCATAGATTTTTTTCCGTTGCTTTTACTTCATTCATCTCTGGATCTGCATCAATTTTAGCAATAATTTTATCAATTTTCTCTAACTCCAAATCAATAATATCATCCATCATTCTCTGAGCTATAGCAATATGTTTTTTGAATAATTCAAAATTAAACTCAGCTTTTTCTGTAAATGGATTTTCTACATAAGAAAATAAGTTTATTGCCAACAATCTACAAGAATCATAAGGACATAAAGGAATTTCCCCACAAGGGTTTGTAGAAACCGTTTCATAACCTAAATCTGAATAACAATCTGGTACAGATTCGTTAATAACTGTGTCCCAGAATAAAATACCTGGTTCTGCAGATTTCCATGCATTATGTACAATTTTCCCCCAAATTTCAGTAGCTTCTATTTCTCTGGTACATGAAGGGTTTTCACTGTTAATTGGATATTTTTGTGTGTATTTTTCATTTGCCTTTACGGCTTTCATAAATGCATCGTCAATCCGTACAGAAACATTTGCACCTGTAACTTTTCCTTGTTCTAATTTCGCATTAATAAAATCTTCAGAATCTGGATGATTGATTGAAATAGATAACATAAGAGCACCTCTTCTTCCATCTTGTGCCACTTCTCTCGTCGAGTTTGAATACCGCTCCATAAAAGGAACAATCCCCGTAGAAGTTAATGCTGAATTTTTAACAGGAGAACCTTTGGGGCGAATGTGAGACAAATCGTGACCAACGCCCCCTCTACGTTTCATCAACTGTACTTGCTCTTGGTCAATTTTCATGATTCCTCCGTAAGAATCAGACTTACCATCATTACCAATTACAAAACAATTAGATAAAGAACCAATTTGAAAAGGGTTCCCTATTCCTGCCATTGGACTTCCTTGAGGAACAATATATTTGAAGTTTTTAATAACATCAAAAATTTCTGACTCTGTTAACGGATTGGCATATTTTTTCTCAACTCTCGCTATTTCTGAGGCAATTCTATGATGCATTTCATCTGGAGTACTTTCGTAAATAATATCGGCAGAATCTTTTAAAGCATATTTATTAAGCCAAACACTTGCGGCTAATTCATCGCCTTTAAAATAATTGAGAGCAGCTTCTAGAGCCTCGTCTCTAGAATATGTTTTTTCAGGGAGCAATACAGTTTTGATCATTCTATTTTTTTTGGTAGTTAAATTGATTTTTAAATAATAAAATACACGTCAAATGTACAAACTAAAATTTAATAAATTTTTAAAAGTTTCTAATAAATAATGCTAAAGGGCTTATTTGCAGTTATTTAATAACTTATCAACATAAAAAAGTTAACAAATAATTTTATTTTTTGCAAAAAGTACAAACGCAAAAAAAATATTACAACTGACTGCCTTCGAGGTGGACACATAGGGAATTATGCCAGTTTTATGTCAAGCCGAAATTTAGTATTTGCTTCACCCGAAACTGTAAAATGCAGTTTCGACCTCTCCCTAAGGAGAGATGAATTGGAAACTCCAAGGCGATCCTAGGGGAATTCTTTAGATTAACAGATTACCACATCGTCCCGATAATTATCGGGACGA
>JAGLDM010000145.1 GCA_023145595.1 Flavobacteriaceae bacterium
AGCGCTGAGATTCACAGAGATTCATTAATTTACAACCCCTGTGTACTTGTAAAAACCTCTATGAACTTTGTGGCAAAAAAAATCTACTCCCGAAAACTATTTTGTTGAATAATCGCTTTTAATTGCTGTTTCAAATCAGTTCCCGTATCATAAACCATTTGCTCATTGGTTGGAAATTGAACAGACGAAAGAGTAGTCATTTCTAAATAAGAAGTTCCCATGGCTCTTTTATCACCCATAACATGAGTAATATACTGATGCTCAAAAATAAACTCACTACTTATAGGGAATTGCTGTAAAACTTGGTTGGTTTTTAAATCAATATATTTTACTTCTCCATCTACTTTTGAAGATTTAGATTGTGTCATTTGATACAATTCACATTTAACCTTGATGAAATTATCAACTTTTATCTTTTCACCTAAACTGTCTTTTACATGGTTTCCTCTAGAATCAACCGCGTAATGATAACCATCTTTAATGGTTTGCTCTTCAATTATTGTCTTTTCTCTAATTTTCTCAGGTGACACTAAAATAGATGTTAAATCTAATTCCAAGCCAAAATTATAAACAACTTGCTTTATTTTTGAATTGTGAAAAACGGTCCAGAAATCATTCAATCCATAGGTGTCAAAATTCAATAAATTCTCTTCTAATCTAACAGGAATAACCATTTCCGTTTCATTTTTCATAGAGACAATTACATAGTCTGTTCCCTCAAAATGAGCCCTATCCATTAAAGCGAGCACATCTTTATAACCTGGATTTATTTTCTGTATATACTCCAAATCATAATACACATTTCTTAAAGTTTGCTTGTCATTAGAACTTAAATAAGGAATTGATTTTTTATATAGAAATTCAGATAAATTATTCTTACTGGTAATAATTGCATTGTTATAATTTTTAAAATTAAACTCCGCATTTTGCCCTCTTTCATAAATTGGAAGTGGCAATAATGGTTTTATCTTTTGCTTCCTTTTATTTAATGACACATAAATCTCATAAATTTCCTCTAAACTTTCTGGATTCCCTTCATTTATCAAAAAGTCGATGCGGGATTCATCACGCTCAACAACTTTTGCATAAGCATCTTCTAACATTAATACATATTGCTGATTTCCCTTTTTAGTTTTATTTTTTATCAACTTTTGAATAGAAATTGAAATCGATTTGTCGTAATTCCCTGTATTTATTGCCTGCTCAGAACTTTTTGCACTTCCACAAGAGATTATTAAATAAAGGATAGAAATAAATAGTAATGGATATTTCATGAGATTTTTTGAGATTAGTTTATTTATATCGAATAACGTGTCAAACTTAATTCTGAGCTAAAATAGTAAAATCAACTGTATTTTGGAGTTTTTTCTTGTACACCTTTATAAAAACTCTGTAGTTTTTTAATATCGGCATCCATATCATCCGTTGTATAAAAAGGCTCTGAAAGTGTAACCTGTTTTTTACCAAAAACAAACATAACAACTGGTACATTGGCTCCTTTGGCCATGTAGTAAAAACCTGTTTTCCATTTGCCTACCTCTTTACGAGTACCCTCTGGTGACAATGCCAATTTAAAAGACTCTTTACTATTAAACACAGCAATAATTGCTTCAACCAAATTATTAGATTTTGTGCGATCTACCGGTATACCCCCAAAATTTCTAAATATGAATCCGAATGGTGGTTTAAATAGTGCTGCCTTTGCAATAAAATTGATTTCAACCTCAAGAATATTTCTTACCAATATTCCAATAATAAAATCATAATAACTGGTATGCGGTGCCCCTATAATTACATATTTCTGAATATCTCTAGGGTAATCACCAACAATTTCCCACCCCATTAACTTAAAATAGATGAATTTAGAGATGGCTTTCATAAAATATATAATTTGTTAAATATTTCTATCGATTTCGACGTTCACAAATATAAAACTCTTAATTTTATAAACTAATATTACATTTTATGAATCCATACCTCCTTGCTATTCTTATTGCAATTCCTTTTTTAATCCTAGGTTTTTTCGCTGGCAAACTTATCTCAAAACTCAATAATGAAAAGAACACTTCTGGACTCGAGGCTCTATTAACTTCTCAAAAAGACACTAATTCTGAAAAGGAGCATCTAATCTCTAAATTAGAAGGTGATCTTAAAAATTTAAGAGATGAAAATCAAGAGGTAAATATAGAGTTCGCAAAAAAGGTTTCTGAATTAGAATATTCTAAGACAAAACTAGCAGAAAACAAAAAAGATATTGAAAACTTACAAGAGAAATTCACCAAAGAATTCAAACTTTTAGCCAGTGAAATTTTGGAAAATAATTCTTCCAAATTTACTCGGCAAAACAAAGAAAATTTAGATTTATTATTAAATCCGCTTCAGAAAAAAATAGCAGCTTTTGAAGTGAAAGTTGAGAATTCTCAAAAAGAAAGTTTTGGAATGCACTCGGCTTTAAAAGAACAATTGGCAGGCTTAAAAGATTTGAATCAGC
>JAGLDM010000146.1 GCA_023145595.1 Flavobacteriaceae bacterium
TACCAGATACCAAGTACCAACATTTATTCTCAAAACCATTTATCAAAACCTATTAATTCATTTATATTAGCAAAAAATAAAACCATTTATGTTACACCTTACCATCGATTGGAATCTATCACCAGAACTGTTTAAAATAGGATCATTATCAATACGTTATTACGGATTGATGTTTGTTGTTGCTTTTCTTTTGGGAATCCAAATAATGAAAAAAATATACAAGAACGAAGGTGTGCCAATTGAATATGTAGATTCGCTTTTTATGTATGTGGTAATTGCAACTTTGTTAGGAGCAAGGCTAGGTGATGTGTTTTTCTATAGTTGGGATAGTTATAAAAACAATTTGATAGAAATATTATTACCCATCGCAAAATCGCCAAATGGATCTATTCTTGGAATCATAAAAGGCTATGAGTTTGTTGGATTTAGAGGTTTGGCTAGTCATGGTGCAGCAATTGGAGTTGTGGTTGCTATGTTTTTATATCGCAGAAAATATAAGTACAAAAGTTTACTTTGGATCCTCGATAGAATCGTAATTGGGGTTGCCTCTGGTGCTGTGTTTGTACGTATTGGGAACTTAATGAACTCAGAAATTATAGGTAAGGTTACAGATTCTGCTATCGGGTTTCGGTTTATCAGAAATGATATTGGACAGAGAGAAGCCATGCAAATTACGGGTGCAGATTCTTATGAAAAAGCCTATGGTTTGATAGAAAATAGTTCAAACTATCAACAAGTTTTGGAAAGTATTCCTTTTCGATATCCAACGCAAATTTTTGAATCGTTGAGTTATGCGGGAGTGTTTTTAATTCTTTGGTTTATCTATTGGAAAACCGATAAGAAAGACAAGCCAGGCTTCTTATTCGGAATGTTTATGCTTCTATTATGGACGGTTCGATTCTTTGTTGAATTCTTGAAAGAAGCACAAGTAGCTGATCGTGAAGATTGGGTGCTAGGATTAAATACAGGGCAATTATTAAGTATACCTATGATTGCAGTTGGTTTATACTTTGTGTTTAGAAAAACATTAAAAGAGAAAGCATAGATTTCTATTACTAATAGTATTGGTAGGTGATTAACACTCAATAGTCTGGCGTAAAATTTAATAAATGAGAGCATCCCTAATAAAAAACAGAATAATTCTTATGCTATGGTCGCTCCTGCTATCTGCGTGTCATGCTCCGGCATACATATCAGGAAAATTAGAAGGTGTAGAAAAGGAAGATCAAAAAATTTATCTAATAGAACCTCAAGCCTTAAAGGAGGTGGCAGCTTCCTATTTTGGTAAGATTATAGATTCTGCTCTAATAAATGCTGATGGCAGTTTTGAATTCCGAAATACGCCAAAAACCAAAAAACCGATATTGTTAGAATTGGCCTTGCAGCAGCCTGGAAAGGCTCCTAATTATTTTCAGACTAATAATCCGTTGAATTCAAATTACATGCCTGTTCTATGGCAATTTGGAACGTCAATACAAATCACTGCCAAATTTGATGCATTTCAGAAGAGTTTTTCTATTGACGCCCCTTCAGAAGTGAATCAGGATTTGTTAAACTTGCGTGATGTTAACCAGGAAGCATACAAAACTTATCTTGCAGAAAAGGAGTGGGAATTAGAAGAGGGGAGTGAATTGATGGAAAAGGAACATTCCGTTTTACAATATAAAAAGGAACTCATACAATTTTCTAGTAGCGCAAAAAATCTTATTCCTGCATTGGTGGCATTAAGATGGGTAAGTCCGGATAATTATTATGAGCGTGTTCCTGAATTTTTGGTAAGTCTATGTAATAAGTGGAGTATAGAACAGCCTGAACATCCTTGGGTAAAGCAGCTTTGTAGAGAAAATACTCCTGCCAAATTACCGGTTTTGGTTGGAGATGTATTTCCAAATCTGAAGGTTCCGATGCAGTCAAAGGATACACTCATTCTCAAAGATCATTTAGGAAGTAAACTTACGATTATCGATTTGTGGGCATCATGGTGTGGACCTTGTCGAAAGGAAAATCGGAATGTTTTGGTTCCTATTTGGGATGAATACCATAACCAAGGTGTGCAAATTATTGCTTATGGTTTAGAAAGTGATGCCGATACTTGGAAAGAATCTATTGACCGTGACGGGGCAAATCGTTGGCTTCATGCATCAGATTTGAAAGGAGATGAAGCCGATTTCTTAAAACAAATTAGAATTCAAACCATTCCCGCTAATTTCATTCTTGATGAAAAAGGTGTGGTGGTGGCCAAAAACATTCATGGAAAATTGTTAAAGGCTTTGGTTAAAAATTATGTTACTGTTAATTAAATATTTAAAGAGCCTTAATCAATAGTTCTGCAGTTGCAGGGTTGGTTGCTAAAGGGACATTATAAACATCGCAGAGGCGCATGAGCATAAAAATATCTGGTTCGTGTGGGTGTTTTTCAAGGGGATCACGAAAAAATATGACCATATTGGTTTCTCCTTCTGCAACTCGTGCTGCAATTTGGGCATCACCACCATAGGGTCCAGAAAGTAGTTTGATTACTTCAAATCCGGCTTTTTCAGTCTTGGTTCCTGTAGTTCCCGTTGCTATTAAATGTATGTTTTTATCATTGAGTATGGTTTTGTGTTCATTTAAGAACTGTACCATTTCTGCTTTTTTACCGTCGTGTGCTATAATTGCAATTTCCATCTTTTTATTTCTTATATGTTTGTCAAAAGTAGTTGATTGTGAGGTGTATTCAAAATGGGGAATGTTATGGGTTTGTTAAGGATTTTTTTGAGTTGGTTGTATCTGAATTTTATTGCTTACAAGGTTGTAAAACCTTACAAGTAATTATAATTTCACCAATATTTCAACAAATAGGCTCAATCTTCAATCTTAACATACTCCATACTTTCTTCTTGTAAAATTGCAAGTACATGCATCATATCATTTTTATAATACAAGTCGATGATATTTTTTGAATCGCAATAGGTAAGAAAGTGGTGTATTTTCTCACTAGGAATGTGAAGTGTATTTGTAAAATAGGAAGTTCCTAAGTCAGAAATTATTCTGTCAGGAAAATCTCTTTTGTTTTTTAATACTTTCCGCTCTTCAATATCTTTAAATTTCATGGGGATAGCAGTACTAATGTTGACCGTAGAATTCCCCGTTGGATCAGTGTTGTTAATTGGCTCTATAAAATGCTTACCCATATCTATATTTGGAGTTTGATTTGCCAAATTTCGGGAATCATTGTTTATAGAATCTTTATTTTGATTTTTAGAAGCATTATTTGAGTCGATTTCAATAGTACCCGAAAGGTTGTGGTTTTTAATATTTACAACATCTAAATAATTGGTCATTTCTTCTAAATAGATTTTGATAGGTAACTCATAATTTAAGTAATTTTCTGTAACTATAAGTCGTTGTGTTTTGTATTTTATATGTGAAATTATGAGTGTGTCATTAAGGGTTACTTGTATTTCGAAAACACCATTATCGCGAGAAAAAGCACCATTTAATCGGTTTAAATTGTAAATGTGAGCACCTGATATTGGGTTTTGAAATTCTAATATTTTTCCGACAAGAACTTGAGTTTCCTTTTGACTAAATACACTTAGAGAAAATGCAAATACTAATAAAATGAGTAGTTTTGATTTCATAGTTGTAAAGTAAGTGATGAAGTTATAAAATATTTACCAAATTATACGAAAGTTTTTGTTAAAGAATGGTTTTGACTATTTTTGATAAAAATATGACGGAATGAAAAAAATGTTCATTGCAAGTACATCTACCATACACGGTTCCAATTATTTGGAATATATTTTTCCGGAATTAAAACTATTCTTTAAAGACGTTAAAGAACTTGTTTTTGTTCCTTATGCACGACCCAGTGGTATTAGTTATGATAGTTATACAGCCATTGCAAAAGCGGCTTTTTCAAAATTAAATATTTCGGTAAAAGGAATTCATGAGTTTCAAAACCCGAAAGAAGCGATTACAAATGCGCAAGGGATTTTTGTTGGAGGAGGAAATACTTTTGAACTAGTTTCAAAATTATATGAACATGAGTTGTTGTCGACGATAAAAGAAGTTGTTGAAAGCGGAACTCCTTATTTTGGAACAAGTGCAGGGAGTAATATTACAGGGCCTACAATGAAAACAACCAATGATATGCCTATAGTGTATCCACCGAGTTTTGATACTTTGAACTTGATTAACTTTAATTTAAATCCGCATTATTTTGATCCAGACCTCAAATCCAAACATAAAGGAGAAACACGCGAAACACGAATAAAAGAATTTCATCAATTTAACGAGACTCCTGTTTTAGGATTGCGAGAGGGGAGTTGGTTAACCGTAAAAGACAAGCAAGTTGTTTTAAAAGGAACACTTTCTGCTCGGTTATTTTTAAAGGATAAAACTCCAGTAGAAATTAGTGCTAATAGTGACTTAAGTTATTTGTAAGGTTCTGTAAAACAAGACTTAAGATCCTTGTTTTTACACGTAAATTAGTTTTAATAAGAAATATATCCAGTAATATCTAAACCATAACCTGTCAAGCCAACTCTTCTATCAGTATTACTAACATTTGTGATTACCCGTAATTTAGAAATACCAATATCATGAAGAATCTGTGCACCAATACCATAATCTTTCTTATCTATTGCTTTTGGTTTACTATGATTTTCAACTTTTAATTTTAGTAAGTGCTTTAAGAAATTATCAGATTGGTTATCTTGATTGATAAAAATTACGGCGCCACATTTTTCATTATTGATAATATCAAATATACGTTTGAATTTATCATCAGAATTTTGAGTTAACACGCCCAATCCATTATTGATAAGCGTTGAATTTACTTTAACGACTACTTCATCATTTGGGTTCCAACTTCCTTTTGTAAGTGCAAAATGAATTTGATTGTTATTGGTTTGTTTATATGCTCTCAAACGAAACTCGCCAAATTGGGTTGTAGTATCAAAATCTTCAATTTTTTCGATTAAAGAATCATGCTGCATTCTGTAGGCTACTAAATCTTCAATAGATATTAATTTTAAATCGAATTCTTTGGCAACTTCTACTAATTGTGGTAGTCTAGCCATGGTTCCGTCTTCATTCAAAATCTCGACAATAATCCCTGCAGGGTCAAAGCCAGCCAATCTAGCCAAATCTACAGCAGCTTCTGTATGACCTGTTCTTCTTAATACACCACCATTTCTAGCTCTTAGCGGGAAAATATGACCAGGTCTTCCCAAATCGAATCCCTTAGTGTCTTTGTTAACAAGTGATTTTATAGTTTTTGCTCTGTCATGAACAGATATTCCTGTAGTGCATCCATGTCCTATTAAATCTACAGAAACTGTAAATTGAGTATGATGCATGACGGTATTATTTTGCACCATCATTTCGAGGTCTAATTCTTTACATCTATCTTCAGTAAGGGGTGTACAAATTAGCCCACGACCATGAGTTGCCATAAAATTGATCATTTCTGGAGTAACCATTTCTGCGGCTGCTATAAAATCTCCTTCATTTTCACGATTCTCATCATCAACAACAATGACAACTTTACCATTTTTTATGTCTATAATGGCTTCTTCAATGGTATTTAATTTATGTATTGTATTCATGTTTTTTTCTTTTTAAAATTCAATTTCTTGAATAATTCTTTGATAGGGTTAGTAACATTATCAATGTTAAACATTCCCTTGTCTTTTGCGGCTCTTCTGGTTAGTAATATTCCGAATGGCAGCAAAATTATAGTTGAAAGCCATCCGCCTAACGCAGCTGATAAAGCACTTTCTTCCGCTAGATTTTTACCTAAGGAGGATAAGAAAAAATAGACGACAAAAACAACTATTGCCATAACCATTGGCAAACCAAATCCCCCTTTTCTAATTATGGATCCCAGAGGTGCGCCAATAAAAAACAAGACCAAACAGGCAAAGGAAAATGATAATCGATTGTGGAATTCGTGATCATAAAGATTTAATATCTTTCTCCTAATTTTAAAATAATCCGTGTCATTTTCTAAAATTTTAATTTTATTTTGGACCACCTTTAAGGATGAGCGTATGATAGATACTTTATGGGTATCATCAAAGTTTAATAAAATGGTATTGTTTAGTTTAGATTTATTTATTGTATCTGAAGGTGCTTTTAATTGAGACGTGTTCATTTTTATTAGCATATTGTAGGCTCTGTTTTGGATGTATTCATCATACGCTATTTTTGTGGAGTCAGAAACAATCATTAATTGTTTAAGGCTAAACATTTGGTGATGTGTTTTTAATCTTTCATCATCTAGCCCTTCGTTGCTAAAAGAAGAAACGTCTATGTTTATTGTGTAGGAGTCAAAAGTAGATTTGGAAGCAGGCATTTTTTGCCGTTTTTTTCTTTTATCTCGTTTGGTAGAATGTTCTTCATAATAATGACCGTCATTTAAAATTAAGGTCATATATCTACTACCTTCTTCAGACTCTATTCTGCCAGTTTTTGCAGTGATAGTAGTGATCTTTCCAACCTTTTTGCTCAGATTATAGATTTGAATATTTTTGAGTAGGTTTTGCTCTTCTCCATATTTTTCATCAAAAACAATTACATAGCCAGGAATCTCGGTGTTAAATGCCCCTGGAATCAAAGCAAGTGCAGGTTGTTTTTTCTTCATGTTTAAGAACATGTTTTTTTGTTTGTGCATTGCGTGGGGGTACACATAGTTTAAGAATAGAAAATCAATTCCACTTAAAATAATGGCGACAAACATAATAGGTGTTATAAATCTTCTTAATGAGATTCCTGCAGATTTTATAGCCGCAAATTCATAGTTTTCGGCAAAAGTACCTAAAGACATTATCGAAGATAGCAATATTCCTATGGGCATAGCCATCGGAACTACCGTTAAAGCGAGGTAACTAATAAACTTTAGGATAAATCCGAGTTCAATACCTTTACCAGATATTTCATCAAATCCCACCCAAAGAGCCTGCATTACCAGGACAAAAAGAATGACAAAAAAGGTTGCAAAAAAAGGCTTTAAAAAGCTTTTGATGATATAGATGTCAAGTTTTTTCAATTAACAGTTATTTAGGTTCGGTTATATAATAACCTGCTGTTTCAAATTTACTCCTGTCAAAGGTAAATAATTGTGGTGATACTGTTTTATTTGTTTTAATAGTAGAAATAGTGATAGTGGTTACATTGCCATCTTTGCCATTTTGAATTACTCTAAAGATGTTTTTTGTTGCAGTATTAATACCAAGAAGAATCGTTTTTAATTCTGATTCACTATCGGTTGGAGTTAATTTAATAAATTGGATTTTTTTATTTTGAATATTTTGAATAATATCCATTTCGTAGGTAAATCCGTGTTCATAAAAAGATAAGATATTTGAAGGGGTGATAATTACATCTTCTTCATTTTTTTCGGGAGATGTAATAATTACTTCTTCGTCTTCTTGTAGGATTGTGTAAATTTTTTCACCGTCAAAAAAGCGTTCTGTCTCTAAGTAGTTGAAATTGTATAAATCGCCTTGAATGGTGGCAAACCCACTTGTAGATTGATGAACATTGGCCTCTGCATTGTCTAGTTTGTTATCAAACTCTATATAGATACTTGAATAGGATTTTGCTTGTTCTGATACTTTTTTTAAATAATCCTTGGCTTCTTGCGCAAATGTTATAGAACTAAACAAGATTGTTAAGGTAAAGAATAGTGTGCTATTTATTTTTTTCATTTTCTAATAATTGATTTAAGGCTATTTCATCTGGAATGAATACTTGTCTTGCTTTGCTTCCTTCAAACGGACCTACGATTCCGGCAGCTTCTAATTGGTCTATAATTCTACCTGCTCTATTGTAGCCTAATTTTAATTTTCGTTGTAGTAAGGATGCAGACCCTTGTTGGGCAATTATAATTACAAGTGCAGCATCTCTAAATAATGTGTCTCTTTCGTTAATGTCTATATCAATACTTGTGCCGCTTTCTTCTCCAGTATATTCTGGTAGTATGTAAGCATCAGGGTAGGCTTTTTGTGAGCCGATAAAATCTGTTATTTTTTCTATTTCTGGGGTATCAACAAAAGCACATTGAATACGAACCATTTCGTTTCCGTTGGTGTATAGCATATCACCTTTTCCAATCAATTGGTCGGCTCCAGAACCATCTAAAATAGTTCTTGAATCTATTTTAGAAGTTACTCTAAATGCAATTCTTGCAGGGAAATTTGCTTTTATAATTCCGGTGATTACATTAACAGAAGGTCGTTGTGTGGCAACGATTAAATGAATTCCAATGGCACGTGCTAATTGTGCTAATCTTGCAATAGGTGTTTCTACTTCTTTCCCAGCGGTCATAATTAAATCGGCAA
>JAGLDM010000147.1 GCA_023145595.1 Flavobacteriaceae bacterium
TAAGGTCCAGAAATAATTACTTTATCTCCTGGTTTTTGATTAAAAATATAAGAAGATGCAATTCCCGGATTTACATCCATCCACCCGTTAATATTTCTATCAAAAGGAGGTGTTGCAATACGAACATTCAACATTACTTCTCTTCCCTCAGCAGGATAAGAAGCCATAGAATAGGCTCTTTCAACCGTTTCTGTATTCTTCATTTTTAAGGGCCATAGTTTAAATTTATCCCATTCGGCCTTAAATTTATCTGGAGTTTCATGCTCTTCTGGATGTGCAGTGATATCCATATCCGCAAAGTTTACTTCACAAGGCGGAATTTCAATTTGAATATATCCTCCTGCTTTGTAACCCATATCTTCTGGAATTTCAACAACAAACTCCTTAATAAATGATGCTACATTATAATTACGTACTACTACTGCTTCCCATTTCTTAATTCCGAAAATCTCTTCTGGAATTGAAATTTCCATGTTTTGTTTTACTTTAACCTGACACGCTAAACGAACACCTTCTTTTAACTCTTTACGAGAAAAGTGTGGTGTTTCTGTTGGTAAGGCTTCACCTCCACCAGAAGTAACGTGACACTCGCATTGAACACAAGTTCCACCACCACCACATGCAGATGGTAAAAATATTTTTTGATTCCCTAAAGTTGTTAGTAAAGAATCTCCCGATCCAACTTCGATTTCACGTTCACCGTTAATCAAAATCTTAACAGGACCTGAAGGTGATAATTTTTGTTTTACCACTAATAAAAGTCCGATTAATAACAATGCAATCAGTAGAAATACTACTACCGTTACTGCCATTGTTGCTCCTGTACCTGCTGCTAATATCATCTTATTGTAATACTTTAGTGTTATTTGCAATTTCGTTTTCTTGGTCTGCAGAAATTATTTTAGCAGTTTCAACTTTTGCTGGTGCTTCTTCTTCTTCACCTCCAGTTAACATTCCACCAAAACTCATAAATCCGATTGCCATTAATCCGGTAATAATAAATGTAATTCCCAATCCTCTTAAAGCTGGTGGTACATTTGAATATCTAATTTTTTCACGAATTGCAGCAATTGCTACGATTGCTAAAAACCATCCAATTCCAGAACTTACTCCGTAATTAAATGCCAATCCAACTGTTTGAATTTCTCTAGACTGCATAAACAATGACCCTCCTAAGATGGCACAGTTTACTGCAATTAATGGTAAGAAAATACCCAATGAATTGTATAATGCTGGAGAAAATTTCTCTACAACAATTTCTACCAATTGTACCATGGTTGCGATGGTTGCAATAAACATGATAAATGATAAGAAACTTAAATCATAAGATGCATACTCTGGACCTAACCAAGCTAAAGCTCCATCTTTTAAAAGATACATATCCAATAACCAGTTCAAAGGAACTGTAATTGCCATTACAAAGATAACTGCCGCCCCAAGTCCAACTGCCGTTGTAACTTTTTTAGATACTGCAAGGTAAGAACACATTCCTAAGAATGTAGCAAATACCATGTTATCTATAAATACCGATTTGAAAAATAATTCTAAATGTTCCATATATTATATAGTTGTTTGTTGTTTGTTGCTCGTTATTGGTGAAGTACTATCAACCAATAACGAACAACCATCAACTAATTTTAATGATCTTCGATTAATGCTTCGTTTCTACTACGTTGTACCCAAATAATGATTCCAACAGTTACTAAGGCCATTGGTGCTAACAACATAAATCCGTTGTTTTCATAACCAAAAGCATAGACTCCTGTTTTTTCAATAGGGTCTCCTAAAACCTGAATTCCTAATAGAGTTCCAGATCCTAATAATTCTCTAAAGAATCCAACAATAATTAATATTACTGCGTATCCTAATGAGTTTCCTATTCCGTCTAAAAATGCTTTACCCGGACTGTTTGCTAAAGCAAATGCTTCAAAACGCCCCATGATAATACAGTTTGTAATAATCAATCCAACAAATACTGAAAGTGTTTTACTTAATTCATAAGCAAATGCTTTTAATACCAAATCAACTATAATTACCAAGGTTGCAACAACAATTAGTTGAACGATGATTCTAATTTTTGAAGGAATGATATTTCGCAATAAAGAAATGACAACATTTCCTACACTTAAAACAAACAATACTGCAACAGACATTACAATTGATGCTTCCAATTCGGCAGTAATTGCCAATGCAGAACAAATACCCAATACTTGAATCGTAATTGGATTATTATCTGCTAATGGGTCTGTGATTAACTTCGCGTCTTTTTTTGATAAAAGTCCCATCTAATTAATTATTTAAAGTTTGTAAATAAGGAATGTACATTTTCAAGTCTTTCTTGATCATTGCTGATAAACCGTCTCCAGTAATCGTTGCTCCTGCAATGGCATCTACTTTAAAATCTTCCTTTCGTTCATTTTTAGGATCTGCATTCCCTTTTGCAATGGCAATTCCTTTAAAAGTATTACCATCCATAATATGCTCTCCTGTGAAATCATCCATAAAGAAACGTTGATTGATGTTTGCACCTAAACCAGGAGTTTCTCCTTTATGATCGAAGAATATACCTTGTACTATTAAGTTTTTATCTAAGGCAATATATCCCCAAACAGCATCCCACAATCCTTTTCCTAACATCGGAATGATGTAAACTTTCTTACCGTCTTTTTCACCAATAAATAAAGGAAGTCTTCTTTTAGCACCTTTTTTAGCGGTTGCTGCTTCTTTCTTTAAGTCTATTAAATAAGCTTCACCATTTTCTTCGGTTTCAGTTCCTCCTTCTCCTAATATCACTAGTTGCTTGGTAATATAAGTGTTGAATTTTTCTTCAACTTCATCCGTAGAAATAAATGCAACGCTTTTTTCATCGTTATTATTTACGCCCATAGCATACAAAATATTTTGTTGCTTTTCAAAGCGCTTGTTCATATCTATTTGAGGTTTCAAATAGGTTGCCAAGAAAGCCAACACAGCGCCAACAATTACCACCATGATTACGGCGAAAATTATTGTATAAGAATTCTTTTCTGTTCTTTTTTCCATCGTTATGCAGTTTTTGCTTTTAAACGTTTCATTCTTCGTTTTACATTTCCTTGAACAACATAATGGTCAATTGTAGGAGCGAAAACATTCATCAATAAAATTGCTAACATTACTCCTTCTGGATATGCAGGATTAAATACACGAATCAGAATTGAGATAAATCCGATTAAGAATCCGTAAATCCATTTTCCTTTATTTGTTTGTGAAGC
>JAGLDM010000148.1 GCA_023145595.1 Flavobacteriaceae bacterium
ATGCTGGAGGTGCTTGGGATAATGCTAAAAAATCTTTTGAAGCAGGTGTAGAGATTAATGGTGAAATGACATTTAAAGGTTCTGAAGCGCATAAGGCTGCAGTAACAGGAGATACAGTTGGAGATCCATTTAAAGATACTTCTGGGCCGTCAATGAATATTTTGATTAAATTAACTTGTTTAATTGGTTTGGTAGTTGCTCCAATTTTGGGTGGACATTCTGCAGCAGACCATGCGTCTAGCACAGAAATTAATATTGAAGTTACAGATACTCAATTAGTAGAGGCAGAACTTGTTACAATAACTACTGCTAGCGGAGAAGTCTTAGTAGAAGAAAAAGTAATCGAAGGGACTCCTGAAGAAGTTGAAACTTTGAATGAAGGAGATAAAGTAATTGTTGAAAAAGAAGTTGAGGAAACTCGCTAAAACGCAATAATTGATTTTATATAAAAAAAGCCAGCATTTTTGCTGGCTTTTTTTATGTGTAATTTTAACCCTGCCTGTTCATTTTTCCGTTTTAAATTTCTTCGATTTTATCTCCGGAATTTAATCGATAGAATTCCCCGACGCTCTGCTTCGGTGGTTAAGAGGGGAATTTAAAGGTTTTAGGTTTTTATCAAACTAAAAATAAAGTTTTTTTTCGATTGATACTTTTATGGCTCTGCTTCTAGGTAGTTCATTTTAACAATTCGCTAACAATACGTGTTATAAAAATGCTATATTTGTCTAATAAAATGTTGTTGAAATACAGTATCATACAGTAATTTGTAGTTACTTTGAGTTAAATTAATATAACTTTTTACAGTTTATGGCAAAGTTCGGAGAATTGATTAGTTCTAATATTCCAGTATTAATAGATTTTTATGCGGAATTAGAAAACACTACAGATGATTTACATTCTGTTTTACGTGATGTCGCTGCTGCATTAGGAGATAAGGCAAAGGTGGTTAAAATTGATATTGCTAAAAATGAAACCTTAGTAAATGCTTTGCGTGTAAAAGGAAATCCAACTTTTATCATCTATAAAGACGGAGAGATGAAATGGCGGCAAATAGGTGATCAGGATGCTAATACGCTTATTAACTTAGTAGAGCGATACGTTTAGAAAGTTGTTAAAAATAGTTGATTTTGTTAAGTCGTCTTTATTCCTGTAAAAGACAGAGCCTTCACAATGTATTTATTGGTTTAGAATACTTTGACTTTCTATTGTTTTAAATTCAAACCCTCTTTTACTAAAATAATCCAACACTTTGGGTAATGCGTATTTCATGTTTTTCGCTGCCTTTAGGCTGTCGTGAAAAACGATAACACTTCCTTTTTCTGTGTTTTTAAGTACGTTTTGATAGCATTTTTCTTCTGAAATAGATTGATCAAAATCGGCGCTTAACACATCCCACATAATTATTTTATACCCTTTTTGAATTAACTGTTGTGCCTGTTTTTTTTTGATTTTTCCGTAGGGAGGACGAAACAATTGTTGAATTGTTGATTTGTTGAATTGTTGATTTGTTTTTTTAGCAATTGATATATTATTTAAATAATCTTCAACAGGAGTTTGCCAGCCATTTAAATGATTGTTTGTGTGGTTGCCAACGGCATGCCCTTCTTCTATTATTTTTTGAAAAATTTCGGGATGATTTGTTATGTTTTTCCCAATGCAAAAAAAGGTTGCTTTTGCATGGTATTTTTTTAATGTTTCCAAGACCCAATCAGTAATTTCTGGAGTGGGACCGTCATCAAAGGTGAGGTAGAGTTCTTTTTTAGAAGTAGAAAAACTCCAAATTAATTTCGGGTAAATCCACCGAAATAAATTTGGAGTTTTAATGAGATAAGTCCGCATCAGAATTATTCTAATAAATTGCTAAACAATTCTAGATGTTCTGTATACTCCTTTTTTAACGCTAGGTTATATTCAGAAGTATCATATTTTCTTGTGATTCTAATAACTTGATTGTACATGAGCAAATTATTTTCAATTTCATCAAAAGCAGCTTCAATGTGATTTTCATTAAACGTACTGTAGTATGTTAAGTTTTCTTTAAACTTATTGGCTAATTCACGGTTGATCTCTCGTGCTTTTTCAACTTCGTTTATAAGGTAGTAAGATTCTGGATATCCCAATACCATTCCGTAATGTAAAAACCCATCAACCGGTAGTTTATCCATTGCTAAGTCTAGTATTTCTATGGCTTTTAGAGTGTCTCTCTCAGTGATTAAAGCATCTGCTAATCGTAGCATATTATTTCTAAATGAAACTGCGTTTTTTCGTGTTTCCGTATCGAGATAAATTTTACCGTCGTTGATATTTTTCCAATCTATATTTTTGAAAAAATTGTAGTTCAATTCGGAATCCATTCTACCCAT
>JAGLDM010000149.1 GCA_023145595.1 Flavobacteriaceae bacterium
AGGAGGTATAAGAATTTACTCCACCTAAAGGGAATGTTAAACTACCTACACCTGGATAACCAGGGTTGGTAGAATAACCAGGTACGTATCTATCATAAACAGCATAAGGGATTGCATCGTTACCAGTAGAACCATACGCAACTCTTAATTTAGAGAAATTAAATACGCCTGTATTTACATCTTTATCTTTTAGAAAGCTCGTTAATAAAAAACTTGCTGTGGCACCACCGTATGCAAATGAATTATTTTTAATTGGTAATGTAGATGACCAATCATTTCTACTTGTAAAGTTTAAATACACATGGGTTTTATAGGATAAATCTACACTAGTATAAAGCCCCATTAATCTTCTATGTTCATGTGAATGAAAAGCTTCAGCAGGTGTTAAACTATTGCTTAAATGGTAAAAACCAGGAACATCAATAGAAGTAATCATTCCAGTTAAAGAATTTGATTCTCTATCGTTTGCGTTAAAACCAACAATAGCATTTAAGTTAAAATTAGAGTTTAGTTCTTTATTATATTTTAAACTAACATCATGATCCATTTGCGTTCTGTTAATTCTTTGCTCTGTATATTTTCCAGGAGCTTCAACATCTGAACCGAAGTTAGGTGAATCAGGACTAAATGCAATAATTCCTTTATGTGTATTAGAGGTGCTTGTTTCAAAATCACCACCAAATCTATAGGTCATTTTTAAATCATCACGAAAATCGTAATCAAATTGAAATTTACCAAAAAGTTTAAATTTCTTTTGATCAGCTCCGTCATTGTCCAAAATATAATAAGGATTTACTCCGTATTGTGTGAAGTAGCCATCCAAGCTGTTAAAAGGATTATTTTGATAATCTTCTAAATCGACAATAGAAATGTCGTTAGCAACATTGTACAAAGATTGATGAACAGAATCTCCTTGTCCAGAAGGAACTGAATTGGTATTTTCTAAACTAAAATTTATAGAAGAACTTATCGTTAATTTGTTGTATGTGTGTGACCCTCTAGTTGCCACAGTGTATCTTTTGTAAGTATCTTTATCAGACGGTATCACACCATCTATAGACGATTGAGATAATGAAAGAAAGTAAGTACTTGTTTCGCTACCACCAGAAAAAGATAAAGAGTTTTGAATATTCTCACCATATTCATAGAAATCTCTAACCGTTCCGTCTAAAAACACATACGGTTTAATTTGTTGGCTGTTGTTAATAACACGACCCCAAACTCGGTCAACGCCATCATAAGCAGCACCCCAGTTTCCATTTTCATCAAGAAGTCTATCTCCATTCCAGCCTTGGCCAAATTGAGATTGTACATCTGGTAATCTACCAACTC
>JAGLDM010000015.1 GCA_023145595.1 Flavobacteriaceae bacterium
TTGTTTAATCGTTTAACTGTTGATGTGTTTAATTATTGTCAGCAGTTTTATTTTGTTTGTCACCCTGAACTTATTTCAGTGTCTCATTCAGAAAAATCACGTGAGTAACATGATGCGATTTCTCGTTTTATTCGAAATGACTAAATTATTTATCCTGTAAGATTTAAATCATTTGCTTTTACGTTAATTGTAACGACTTTATACTCAATAAGATAGGTGAATATTAAACAATTTCACAGTTCCACAATTAAGCAATTACACGTTTTAATAATTCAATATAAATTTTAATTCCTTCTTCAATTTCATTTACAAAAATATATTCATCTGCCGAATGTGATCTGGTTGAATCTCCAGGTCCTAGTTTGAGTGATTGACAACTCAAAGCCGCTTGGTCAGATAGGGTAGGAGATCCGTATGTTTCTCTGCCCATTGCAATTCCTTCTTGTACAACTTTATGGTTTTCATCAATATGAGATGAGTTTAATCGTAGTGATCTTGGCTTAACTTCACAGGGCGCATTTTTACTTATAATATCATAAACTTCTTGATTAGAATACTTATCATTCACCCGAACATCGATTACAATTTGTGTATCTGCAGGGACTACGTTATGCTGATTTCCAGCATTTATTTGTGTGACGGTCATTTTTATTTCACCCAATGCTTTAGATTTTTTTTCGAATTTAAAATCCCGAAACCATTCCAAAACTTCAATCGTTTTGTAAATAGAATTGTCATTGTTAGGGTGTGCGGCATGACTTGGAGTTCCGTGAATAATTCCGTCAAAAACCACCAATCCTTTTTCTGCAATTGCTAAATTCATCAAAGTAGGTTCTCCTACAATAGCGAATTCAATTTCTGGAAGTTGTGAAAGAGTACTGTTCAGACCATTTAGTCCAGAATTTTCTTCTTCTGCGGATGTTACGATTACTAAATTATAGGCTAAATTTTCTTGCTGATAAAAATAAGTGAACGTCGCAATCAACGAAACCAAGCAGCCTCCAGCATCGTTACTTCCGAGACCGTATAATTTACCATCTTCTACATGTGGATGAAAAGGATCTTTGGTATAAGCCGAATTTGGTTTAACCGTATCGTGATGTGAATTTAGAAGTATTGTGGGTTTGCTTTTATCAAAGTGTTTATTGTAAGCAATGATGTTGTTTTGTGAACGCTCAAACGGAATATTTTCACTATTGAACCATGCTTCAATTAATAGCGCAGTCTCTTCTTCTTCCTGTGAAAAAGATTGCGTTGCAATTAAGTTTTTCAGCAATTCAATAGCGTTGGTTGTTAGTTTGTCTATCATAAAACTAAAGTTGTGAAGGGTTGATTTTTATTGTTAATCACGGTTGGGTTTCCTATAATTACTTTTGACACACCTTTTTGCAAGGCATTGAAACAATTGTGCATTTTAGGCAACATTCCATCTGCAATAATTCCGTCTTTTTTTAATTCTTCGTATGATACAGAGTTGATGTTTTCAATAACAGATTTTTCATCTTTTATAGATCGTAAAACTCCATTCATTTCAAAAGTGTAAATTAAAGACACACTGTATTTCTCAGACATTCCAATTGCAATTTCAGAGGCAATGGTATCTGCATTTGTGTTTAGTAATTGTCCCTTTTTATCATGCGTAATTGCACAAAAAACAGGTGTCATTCCGTTTTGTAAAAACACATTAATATTGTTGGCGTTCACGGTATCAATATCTCCTGCAAAACCGTAATCAACATCTTTAACAATGCGTTTGTGAGCCAAAATACAATTGGCATCTGCACCAGATAAACCAATGGAATTACATCCATTTTGTTGTAGTTGTGCGGTAATATTTTTGTTTAACAAACCAGCATAAACCATGGTTACGATTTCTAAATTAGCTTTATCGGTTACTCTTCTGCCATTTACCATTTTTGGTTTTAAACCAATAGAGTTTGCCAATTCAGTGGCTTTTTTTCCGCCACCATGAACCAGAATTTTGAACCCTTCTAATTCAGAAAAATCTTTCAATACGGAAGTTAATAAGACTTCATTATTAATGACGTTTCCTCCGACTTTTATGATATGTAGTTTTTGTTTAGACATTCTTCTTCGTATTGTATATTAAATAAACTCCAAAACCCATCAAGAAAACATTAAAAATGATTCCGTAAAAAGAACTAGTTTTTAAATTGTCAAAATCTAGGTTGTAGATACTAGCAAGCAATAGTATAAACGACATAATTGTGATGATGTATGGTATAACTGTTTTGTTCATTTTTTATGTTTGTCATTTCTGAGTCCCGATAACTAGCGGGGGTGGGGTTTAATTTAATTCGTGTTTCTGGATTCCTGCCTCCACAGGAATAACACCCTATTCAATTTTTAATTATGTTGTCATTTCGACGTAGGAGAAATCGCATACAGAGAATCACATGAGCAATATGATGCGATTTCTCCTACGTCGGAATGACAGTTTATTACAGTTCTTCCAATATTTTTTTCAACACAATCTGCGCCGAATAGGTTCTGTTATTTGCCTGATCAATTACCAAAGAATTTTCCGAATCTATTACTTCATCAGCAACTATAACATTTCTTCTTACAGGCAAACAATGCATAAATTTCGCATTATTTGTTATGTTCATTTTATCATCAGAAATAATCCAATCTTTTTTTTGCGGAATCACTTTTCCGTAGTCCTTATAAGAACTCCAATTCTTCACATAAATAAAATCAGCATTTTCAAAAGCCTTTTCTTGGTTGTGTTCCACATTAGAATCTTTTACAATTTCAGGATTCAAATCATATCCTTCAGGATGCGTGATTACAAAATCAGCATCTTGCAATTGCATCATATTTATAAATGAATTTGCAACTGCATGGGGTAATGACTTTGGGTGTGGAGCCCAAGATAGCACAACTTTTGGCTTGTGCGAAACCTTGTTTTCTTCCAAAGTAATGGCATCTGCCAAGGCTTGTAATGGGTGTCCGACCGAACTTTCCATATTTACAACAGGAACTGTAGCGTATTTTATAAAATTATTTAAAACCACTTCTGCGGCGTCTAGTTGCTTATCTTCCAATCCGGCAAAAGCTCTGATTGCAACAATATCGCAATATTGAGAAACTACTTGTGCGGCTTCTTTTACATGCTCTGCTTTGTTTTGATCCATTATCTTTCCATCTTCATATTCCAATTGCCAGCCTTCGCTACCAAAATTCATAACGATGGTGTTTAACCCTAAATTTTGTGCTGCTTTTTGTGTGCTTAAACGGGTTCTTAAACTATTATTAAAGAATAATAGACAAATAGTTTTTCCTTTTCCAAGATTTTCAAATTGCAATTCGCTTTGTTTTAATTCAAGCGCTTCTTTTACAGTTTCTTGAAGATTGTCGAGGTCGTTAATATGTGTATAATGTCTCATTTATATCACTTTAATTTTTGTAAAATTAGTTTTTTCTTGAATAGCATCAGCCAAAAAATTATCATTCAGCCCATTTACAATCCAAGTCTCTATTCCAGCTTTTTGTGTAATAATCGCTGCCTGAATTTTGGTACCCAATCCCCCAGTGCCATGCGATGATTTAGACTCTTCAATTTCTTTGGTCAATGATTGAATATTTGAAACCGATTTTATTGTTTGAATATTATCAGTGTTCATAGATTCTTTAGTATAAATTCCGTTTGTGTTGGAAGCCATAATAAATAAATCTACTTTTAGAAGAGCAGCCGTCAATGCACCTAATTTATCATTGTCGCCAAATTTAATTTCGTCGGTAGCAACGGTGTCATTTTCGTTAATGATTGGAATGTAATTGTTTTCTATCAATACATTTATAGTATTTTCAATATTTTCTTTTGACTGTTCTTTTTCAAAATCAGAATAAGAAAGCAAACATTGAGAAGTAAGCAATCCAGCCTCTTTAAATAAATCTTGGAAAATCCGCATCAAATAAGGTTGACCAATAGATGCTAATGCTTGTTTTACATTCAGTTCTTTTCCTTCTAAAGTCACCAATTCTTTTGCAGCAGCAATAGCACCAGAACTCACGATTACAAATTCATATTGATCTGTTAAATTTGCTATTTGAAGTGCAATGTTTTTAATTTTACTTTGCGAAATTGCATTGGACTCTTTTGTTAACACATTAGAGCCAATTTTAAGTAAAATTCTCTTTTTATCTGATTTGCCCATTACCTTTTATATACCATTTATTTGTAACCAAATGATGTAATCCCATCGGTCCTCTGTGATGTAATTTATCTGTGCTAATCGCTAATTCTCCTCCCAAACCAAATTGCCCACCATCTGTAAATCGTGTTGAAGCATTTTGATATACGGCAGCCGAATCTACACTCGACATAAAATGATTTGCAGTAGCATCGTTTTTAGTGATGATTACTGCTGAATGTCCGCCACTATATTTATTAATTTTTGAAATTGCTTTCTCGGTAGATTCAATACTACCGATTACAATTTTATAATCTAAAAATTCTTTATACCAAATATCTTCTGATTCGTATGGTTTTACATTATCAAAACTTGATAAATCAGTATCACCGAGTATTTCTAATTTCACTTCTAAAAGCGCAGCAATCAACCTTTTTGTAAACGATTCTTTATTTTCTAAATTCGAATTGATTAAAATTTTATCAACCGCATTACAAGCAGATATTTTATCTTTTCCGTTGATGATTACACTAATTGCTAAGTCCAAATCAGCCTCTGTATCAACATAAATAAAATTGTTACCACGTCCGCTAACAATTACCGGGCAGTTGGCATTCTTTTTTACAAAAGCAATGAGTTTCTCACCACCTCTTGGTACAATTAAGTCAAGTTGCTGTGTCGGATTTTCTAAAAACGCTTGTGTTTCAGTTCTGTTGTAATTTAAATACTCTACCCAGTCCGTTGTGATATTATTTTCTGTTAGGGCTTGATGCCATAATTTCACAATTTCTAAATTGGAATTTAAAGATTCTTTTCCGCCCTTCAACAAGATTTTATTTCCTGATTTAAAAGCAATTCCGGCAGCCTCAACGGTTACATCTGGTCTCGATTCATAAATAATCATTACCGTACCAAAGGCAGCGGTTTTATTCACGATTTTCATACCGTTTTCATGCGTGAAATGATACAAATCTTTTCCAATAGGGTCGCTATCTGCAATCAATTGATTCAACGATAAAATCATTCCTTCTATTTTAGCATCATCTACTTTTAAACGGTCAAACATAGAGATGTCATCTCCAGAATAACTTTCAATATCAATTTTATTTGCGGCAAGAATGGTGTTCTTTTTAGCAGCAATTAACTGTCCGACTGTTTTTAAAACAGCATTTCGTTGTTGTATTGTTAATGGTGTATTCATTACTTTAAAATTTCCTTTAATGCGTTTATAAACGTATCAATATGCTCTTTTTTTACCGTTAGTGGAGGTAAAATTCTCAAAAGATTTTTATTCATGGCGCCACCTGTAAATATATGATGGTCATAAATTAATTTTTTACGCAATTCACCAACTTCAAAATCGAATTCTATTCCGCACATCAATCCTTTTCCTTTTGATTTTTTAATTTGAGGAATGCTCTTTATTTGTTCATTGAAATATGCTGAAACATCTAAGGCGTTTGCCATTAATTGTTCTTTTTCTATAATTTCTAAAACCGAAATCGCTGCAGCACAAGCCAAATGATTACCTCCAAATGTAGTTCCTAATAAACCGAAACTCGCTTCCAATTTTGGTGAAATTAAAACGCCTCCAATTGGAAACCCATTTCCCATTCCTTTGGCAACCGTAATAATATCTGGAGTAATATCATAATATTGATGTGCGAAGAATTTTCCTGTTCTTCCGTAACCTGACTGAATTTCATCTAAAATTAAAATCACGCTATATTTTTCACATAAGGTTTCCAAAGATTTGAAAAACTCAGGAGTTCCTTCATCCAATCCGCCAACACCTTGAATTCCTTCAATAATTACCGAGCAAACATCTCCTTTTTGCAATTCTTTTTCAACAGCATCAATATCATTTAATGGTAAAAAAGTAGCCACTTGCTGTTTGTTAATCGGAGCGTTTATTTTTTCGTTATCGGTTACTGCAACCGCTGCTGAGGTTCTTCCGTGAAAAGAATTGTGAAATGAAATTACTCTAGAATTTCCAGTATGAAAAGAGGCTAGTTTTAAAGCATTTTCATTCGCTTCTGCACCTGAATTACATAAAAATAAATCATAATTAGGATAGCCAGAAATTTCACCTAATTTTTTGGCTAATTCAACCTGAATTGGATTTTGAATAGCATTGGAATAAAATCCTAGATTGTCTAGTTGTTTTTTTAATTTAGCAACATAATCTGGATGTGTATGTCCAACAGAAATCACACCGTGACCTCCGTATAAATCTAAATATTTCCTTCCTTTATCATCCCAAACAAAACAATCTTGAGCTTTAACTGGAGTAACATTATAAAGTGGATATACGTTGAATAAATTCATTGTTGTTATTGTTTTAGTAATTGCTGTAGTTTTGTTTCGATAATTATAGGAACGAAACTACTTCTTAAATTTCTGTTATTTTGTCATAAGACTTTATCAAACCTTTAATAAGGGCACTGCTCATTCCTTGATGTTCCATTTCATTCAATCCAGAAATAGTACAACCTCCTGGTGTAGTTACCTTGTCAATTTCTTTTTCTGGATGGCTGTTGTTTTCTGACAGTAATTTTGCAGCACCTAAACAAGATTGTAATGCAAGTTCTTGAGCTACATCGGCATCAAAACCTAGTTGTACTGCACCTTGCGATGTTGCACGAATTAAACGCATCCAAAAAGCAATTCCACTTGCGCAAATTACCGTAGCTGCTTGCATGGAACTTTCATCGATTAAAATAGTTTTACCAAGTGCATTAAAAATGGTTTGAGCGTATGTTATTTTTTTCATTCCTGTATCATTGGCACTTAAACAAGTCATTGATTGGAATACAGAAATTGCTGTATTTGGCATACATCTAATTACGGCAGTACCTTTTGGTAATTGAGTTTCAATTGACGCAATAGATCTTCCTGTAACTACAGACATGATACAATGTTTGTTCGGGTCAACTACGTCTTTAATAGAACCTAAAACATTGTTTAGTTGATTAGGTTGCACTGCTAAAATAACAACATCAGAATTTTTAACAGCTTCTGCATTATCCGAAGTTAGTGTAACTTTAGGAATGTTCTTAAACGATTTAACAGCATCTATATTTCTTTCTGAAAGGCATAAAGAGTCATACTTAATTTTGTCTTGACCTAAGATTCCAAGAACAATTGAGTAGCCTAGATTTCCTACACCGATAATAGCGATTTTCATAATATTTATTTGTTTTTGGTTAGATAGAACATCTTTAAATTAATACGAAAAGAAGTCATAATTAATGTTTTAATTTGGCAATTTCCCTGCGACTAAAAGTAAGTTGATTTTAGATTTAATCCGAGGGTTTCTTCCAATCCGAAAATTAGATTTAGGTTCTGAATTGCTTGTCCAGA
>JAGLDM010000150.1 GCA_023145595.1 Flavobacteriaceae bacterium
TCCATGTATATTTTAGATGAACCTAGCATTGGTTTGCATCCCAAAGATACAGAGCGACTTATTTACGTTTTAAAAAATCTCCGAGATTTAGGTAATACCGTTATCGTTGTTGAACATGATGAAGATATTATGAAAGCTTCGGATATGATTATTGATATTGGTCCCGAAGCAGGTTCGCTTGGAGGGCATATTGTAGCTGAAGGTAGTTATGACGATATATTAAAGTCAGACTCTCTCACTGCACAATATTTAAATGGGAAACAAGAGATTGCTATTCCTCAACAAAGAAGAGTTTCCAAACAGTTTGTTGAGGTTATTGGAGCAAGAGAAAATAATCTTCAAAATATAAATGTCAAATTTCCATTAAACACCCTTACCGTAATTACCGGAGTTTCTGGCAGCGGAAAGAGCACATTAGTTAAAAAAATAATTTATCCTGTTTTACAAAAACAAATTAACGGATTTGGAGAAAAGCCAGGACAATTCACTGATGTTATCGCCGATTTAGGAAATTTGAAACATATTGAGTTTATTGATCAAAACCCTATTGGAAGATCGAGCAGATCAAATCCTGTAACCTATATCAAAGTATATGATGATATTAGAAGTCTATATGCTAATCAGAAAATAGCAACGATACGAAATTACAAACCAAAGCATTTTTCTTTTAATGTAGAAGGCGGACGTTGTGAAACCTGTAAAGGAGAAGGCGAAGTAACCATAGAAATGCAATTTATGGCAGATGTAAGTCTTCAATGTGATAATTGCAAAGGAAAACGATTTAAAAAAGAAGTTCTAGAAGTAAAGATTCATAAACATTCCATCAATGATATTTTAAATTTAACTATTGATGATGCTATCTCGTTTTTTGAAGATATTAATGAAACTCGAATAGCGGTTAAATTGCAACCACTGCAGGATGTTGGATTGGGCTATGTAACTCTGGGACAGTCCTCTTCCACACTTTCTGGAGGCGAAGCACAACGTATTAAACTAGCCTCTTTTTTGATGAAAGGAACTAGGCAAAGTAAATCTCTATTTATTTTTGATGAACCTACAACAGGTTTGCATTTCCATGATATTAAAAAATTATTAAAATCATTTAATGCTTTGATTAAAAACGGACATTCAATTTTAGTGATTGAACACAATATAGACTTGATTAAATGTGCTGACTATATAATTGACTTAGGAATGGAAGGTGGTAAAAATGGAGGTGAATTAATTTTTCAAGGCACCCCTGAAAAGTTAGTGAGCAATAAAAAAAGTTTTACTGCTCACTACTTAAAAGATAAACTGAAGTAATTGAAAATTATTCTTCTAGTGCTGACAAACTACTTTTAACCAATACGAAATCTGGAAAACCTAAGAGCGCGCGTTCATATGCTATTTTCGCTTCTGCTTTCTTATCTAAAGCTTCTGCAATAACACCTTCTAAATATGCAATTGAAGGAGCCAATGGTACATCTTGACTGTAATTATCATTCACTTTAAATGAAAAGGTTGTTACGGTATCAACAGGAGTTTTACCTGCCTTAATTATAGTGGCATATGCTTCTTCATACCTATTCAGTCCATATTGTAATGCCGCCAATTTATATCCTAGTAATCCTGTATTATTTTTTGAAAATAATTTTTCATAGACCTCTGCTGCTTTATCTTTAGCGCCAATTGATTCTAAAGAAACAGCACTCATTTCTAACATCTCCATATTATTTGGAGAACTTTCCAAAACATCATTCGTCACTAAAAAGCATGATAAATAATTTCTTTCAGAAAAGTATAAATATGCCAAACTATCTTTATAAACACTTTTTGGGCCTTGTAAAGCAATAATATTGTACATTTTAGACACAGCTATTTGCTTATCTCCATACTTTAATGCTTGATCCATTTTTGATATTTCCAACTCAACTTCCGCAGAGTTTTGTGCTATTCCTATTGTTGATACAAACAACACTACTGCAAATTCTATTTTTTTCATTTTTATGATTTTATTTTAACGTGTGCTAAAATATTAATTTATAAAAGAATATGATGTTAATTTCAACACAAAATATATGGGTGCAAAAAAAGCTTCTTGAAAATTCAAGAAGCTTTTGGGTGGAAGACCGGATTCGAACCG
>JAGLDM010000151.1 GCA_023145595.1 Flavobacteriaceae bacterium
TCACGCATTCTAAAAATAAACTGACGTGCTACAATCTCATTTCGAAAGGCTTTACCTGTTTGTGCAATTCCGAACGGAATTTTCATCCGCCCTGATTTCTGAACATTCAAGAAATTAACAAAAATCCCTTGCGCTGTTTCCGGCCGTAAATATAAGTCCATTGCAGATTCTGCAGAAGCGCCTAATTTTGTTCCAAACATTAAGTTAAACTGCTTTACATCCGTCCAGTTTTTTGACCCAGACAACGGACAAGCAATTCCTAACTCTTCAATCAATAATTTTACATCAGCCAAATCTTCTTTTTCTAAAGATTGCCCCATGCGTTTTAATATAGAGTCGCCTTTTTCTTTGTAACCCAAGACTCTTGGATTGGTAGAAAGAAACTCTTCTTTATTAAAAGAATCTCCAAAACGTTTTGCTGCTTTTTTAACCTCCTTTTCAATTTTCGCATCTAACTTACCTACGTAGTCTTCTATTAAAACGTCGGCTCTATAGCGCTTTTTTGAATCTTTATTGTCAATTAATGGGTCGTTAAACGCATCTACATGTCCAGATGCTTTCCAAACCTTTGGATGCATAAAAATTGCAGAATCCAATCCTACAATGTTTTCATTCATTTGAACCATGGCTTTCCACCAATATTCTCTAATATTCTTTTTTAATTCTACGCCATTTTGTGCATAATCATATACCGCACTCAGTCCGTCATAAATTTCACTGCTCTGAAACACATACCCGTATTCCTTCGCGTGAGAAATTACACTCTTAAATTTATCTTGTTGTTTTGCCATGCTGCAAAAATAATAAAGGTTTTATCAATTTATCGTATTTAAAAACAAAAAAATAGCCATACTAAATCAGTATGGCTATTTCAATTTTATTATTAGTATGAGACTATTTCAAAGTGAAATTAGTTACTCCTACAAATCTACCCTCTAAATAAACATTTACAGTATAAACCCCTTTCGTCATTGATTTTTCCTCTACTTCGATTAAGCTTATTACTTCAAGTTTCTCATTTGCATAATTCGCAATTATTTCGTTTGAGTAATTAATCTCAGAAACATCATCACTTAAAACAATTGTTCCCGAATCGTTAATTACCTCTTTTGCAGGATTTACCACCTGAACAAAAATATTTTTATCACCTGATTCTGTCAAAGCATTCTCTGCTATAGTAAAACTAACTCTAAGAACGGTAGTGCTTTTTGCTTTCGCTGTTTCTTTTAACTGCCCACTACTTTTTTTCTTCATAGTAGCAACTTCCACAGAATTTACTTTCAACATTTCTCCAATAGCAACTTTATCTGATAAATCTTCATTTACTAGGTTTAAAGTATCAATCTTTTTGTTTTGAACAACAACAAAATCATTTACACTATCAATTTCTATTAATAAAGATTGATTTTTTAATTTTAATTGCTCATTCTCTTCAAGCATTTCTTTTTGAGAAGCTTTCATCTCATTAATTTTCTTTCTGTATCTTCTGTATTGACTGTTATTTACTTCTTTCAAACTTTTAACCGAATCACGAAATTTCACAATTTGATCTCTTTCTACCTTCAATTCATCAGAAAGTTCTGAGTTTTCCGCAATAGCTTCATTATATTGAGCTATTATCTTGTCTAAGTCAGCTTGAATTTCTGCTTTTTCATCATTCATTACAGCTTGTACCTCTTCATGTCCTGTGTGGTTATAATAGGTGTAACCTATAGAGGCTAACAGCAATACAATAAGAACTCCTATAATAATTTTATTGCTTGATGAATCACTTTTTACTGGGGATGTACTTTTTTCCATTTTACTAGTTGTGTTAAATTAATATTAGGGTGTAAATATACACAAAATTATGTTTTTGTATTATTTTATACTGATTATTTACGAAATCGCCCTGTATAATATTGAAAATAGTTGTTTTTACATTTAAACCAATCTTTTTTTTAGGGCTTAATTTAA
>JAGLDM010000152.1 GCA_023145595.1 Flavobacteriaceae bacterium
ACGACAATTAATACATGTAGTTAATCACAAAGATATGTTAAAATTTATTTCAGGTTTAATCATTACAATTATCATAATATTGATAATAACCGTACAACTGCACGATAATGATAACTACAATTTAAAATACGAGAAACTTAAACAGGAATATGCTGTAAAACCAATACCATCAGTTAACCATAGCCTATTAGAACCGTTACAAAAAGAATTTAAAACACCACAAGAGGTAACTGAGGCTTGTATGTCATGCCACACTGAAACCCATAAAGAGGTGATGAAATCTGCACACTGGAATTGGGAGCGTATTTCACATGTCGAAGGTCGTGGTGTAGCAGGCATTGGTAAAAAAAATGTACTTAATAACTTTTGTATCGGAGCAAAAACTAACGAAAAAAGTTGTGCCAAGTGCCACATTGGTTTTGGTATGACAGACGACAATACTTTTGATTTTAATAATGCTAGCAATGTTGACTGCATGGTTTGTCATGACAATAGTAACGAATACCGTAAAGGTTCTTCAATGGCAGGTTATCCTGATCGTAGCGTAAACCTAAAAAATGTAGCACAAAGTGTGGGTACACCTGAAAAAATTAATTGTGGGAGTTGTCACTTTTATAGCGGTGGGGGAAATAATGTAAAACACGGAGATTTAGAAGCAGCATTATTATCTTGTGACCGAAACACGGATGTTCATATGGCAGCAAATGGTTCAGATATGTCATGCGTTGCTTGCCATACCGCAGAGAATCATGAAATTAAAGGGAAACTTTATACAGTATCGTCTAACAATACAAACCGGGCTACTTGCCAGCAATGCCATACTAGCACACCTCATTTCAACAAGACACTAAATCAGCATAATTCAAAAGTTTCATGCCAAGCGTGCCATATACCTACTTATGCTAAAGTTAATCCAACAAAAATGTCTTGGAAATGGTCAGAAGCTGGTAGATTAAATGATGGTCAACCTTTCCATGAACTAGACTCGCTTGGAAAAGAAAATTACCTGTCGATAAAAGGGAAATTTACATGGGAAAAGGATGTAACCCCTGACTATCTATGGTTCAACGGTACTGCCAATCACTACGTTATTGGAGACAGTATTACATCAGTTCCAGTTCAAGTAAACACTTTAAATGGTAGTTACGACGATGTTGAATCTAAAATATATCCAGTAAAAATACACCTTGGGGATCAAATTTATGATACCGAATTAAATCGATTAATACAACCAAGACTTTACGCTGATAAAAAAGGAGATAGTGCCTATTGGAAAGATTTTGACTGGGACAAAGCTGCTTATGCTGGTATGAATAAAATAGGATTAGAGTATAGCGGTAAGCATGACTTTGTTGAGACAGAAATGTATTGGCCTATTAATCATATGGTTGCACCTAAAGAACAAGCGGTAAGTTGCAAGGAATGTCATACCCGAAATAATGGTCGTTTGGCTAAGTTAACCGGTTTTTATTTACCAGGGCGTGATTACAGCAAAGCCTTAGATTTTATTGGGATTATGCTTATAATTCTTTCTATTTTGGGTGTTACAATACACTCAATCATACGAATTACGTGGGACGTAAAAAACAAACGTATTGAACAAGAAAATATTGACGACGAAAATTAACATAATTACAAATGAAAACAATTTATATTTATAAAAAATTCGAACGCTTTTGGCACTGGAGTCAAGCTGCTTTAATAATTTTCCTTGCATTAACAGGATTTGAAGTACATGATTCTTTTTCCATTTTCGGATTCGAAAAAGCCGTGTTTTATCATCGTATTGCAGCCTATCTATTAATGATTCTAATTGTATTTGCCATTTTTTGGCATTTTATAACGGGTGAATGGCGTCAATATTTACCTACTACCAAAAAACTCAAAGAACAAATTATGTATTATGCTGTGGGCATGTTCAAAAACGAAGACCACCCAACACATAAAACAGAATTAACCAAATTAAATCCTTTACAACGATTAACTTACTTGGGCTTTAAACTGTTCTTAGTTCCACTTACCATTATAAGCGGAATTCTGTACTTAGTTTACAAAACTATTAACAAAAATAATATTGTAATAACGGAAGGTTTTTCATTAGAATCAATTGCTTTTTTACACACCCTTGGTGCCTTTTTGTTAATTGTATTCTTAATAATACATGTTTATATGACAACTACTGGTACAACTCCAATATCAAATATTAGGGCCATGCTAACCGGATATGAAGAAGTTGAAGAGCCTCACAAAGGCAAAGAAGAAAAGAAAGAAAAGAAATAAAACTTAATCGAAAAGAGATATAGTAATGGAACAAAAAAAATTCATGAACCCTTACCTAGCAGGAGTTTTGCTCGGACTGGTGCTTTTATTAACCATCTACATCACAGGTCGCGGACTGGGTGCTAGTGGAGCATTTAAAAGCGTTGTGATTGAAAGCGTAAATAATGTTGCTCCTGATCACGCTGCAAATACAGCAGTGTACGAACAATACAACAAGAAACACCCTGACGGACCATTGCGTGAATGGTTATTCTTTGAGATAATTGGGGTGGTTATTGGTGCCTTTTTCTCAGGTGTTTTAGGAAGGCGCATGGCTTTAAAACTCGATAAAGGTCCACGAACTACCAATTGGATGCGAATAGCAACAGCCATAATAGGTGGTGCTTTGTTTGGTTTAGGCTCGCAATTAGGACGAGGCTGTACCAGCGGATCAGCATTAAGCGGAATGGCTATTATGTCGTTCGGTGGAATTATAACCATGTTTGCCATTTTTGGGGGAGCATATTCTTTAGCATATTTTTTCAGAAAACTTTGGCTTAAATAAATTATTATGGGACCATTAGTACCTTATATATTAAGTAGCGAATTTAGCTTACTTGCAGCATTATTATTAGGAATTGGATTTGGCTTTGTCTTGGAGCAGGCCGGTTTTTCATCTACAAAAAAACTAGTTGGCCTTTTTTACGGTTACGACTTTACTGTTTTACGTGTATTCTTCACCGCTGGTGTAACCGCAATGATTGGGGTTTTACTACTAAGCCATTACGACTTGTTAGATATACGTCTTTTATATATAAATCCGACTTTTCTAAAATCGGCCATTGTTGGCGGCTTAGTTATGGGTGCCGGATTTATTATTGGTGGCTTTTGCCCTGGTACAAGTGTTTGTGCAGCTGCAATTGGTAAAATTGATGCCATGGCATTCATTTTTGGATCAGTCATTGGAATTTTTATTTTTATGGAATACTATCCATTGTTCGAAGATTTATATTTCGCCAACGATATGGGTCCCTTAAAAATTAACGATGTTTTTGGTATTTCCCCTTTGTATTTTGCTTTTGCAATGACATTTGTAGCTCTTGCAGCATTTTATTTCACATGGAGAATAGAGAACGTAGTAAACAAACGTAGCAATGAAATAGCTCCTGATTTAAAACGCAACTATATAGTAGCTATGGCTTTACCAATCGTCGTTTTGCTTTTAATTCTTATTTTACCTAGCAAACAGGAAATTATTAGCAATAAAATATCCAAAGAGGATGAACAAGAAAAATGTGATTTACACGCAATGTCGGCTGATAAGTTGGCCTATGAAATAACAAACAACTATTATCAGTTAAATGTAATTGATGTTCGACCTGAAGAAGAATTTAAAAAGAACCATTTACCATTAGCTATAAATATTCCATTTGACCAAATAACAGAGCGTGAATGGGAATCATTCTTTAAACAAACGATTAAGAAAAATATTTTTTATGCCGATAATGACACTTTAGCTAGAATGTCATTATTAAAAGCTCAGTTTGTTGGGGAATCGCAGAATTACATATTAGATGTAAGTGCTGATGATTTCAACAAACTATTTTTCGAGCCTCAAAAACCTTCTTCATTAGCTGAAAAACAGAAACATGATGAATACACCTTTAGGTTAAATGCATCAGAAAAAATGAAAGAACTGGTTAAATCCTTCGAAAACATGAGTAAGCCTGTTAAACGAGTTGTTAAAGTGGCCGCTGGGGGTTGTTAAGTTAATTGTTTTTTAAGGCTACCCAAGCCACTAAAAAAGTTATATAATCACTCAATAGGTCCTTTTTAAGGACCTATTATTTTTTACAATTGTACAAGTGGTCGCTACCACTCTTATATAAAGTCTAAAATTGTGTTTTAAAACAGCTTACCTCGCATACAGAAAATACGAAATTCAAACTAATTTTAACCCGATTTTAATATCTTGTGCAACAGCCACAATGGCTATAGTTAATGCGGTTTTGGTGCTTAATTCAAAGTGAAGTGCCTTGAACAAAGTCCGCAAAATTTTCAATTTTGCGTGTCTATT
>JAGLDM010000153.1 GCA_023145595.1 Flavobacteriaceae bacterium
ATGGATTATTTTTATGTTGGAAACCATAAGAATTCTGTTGGATTAGTTGATCTTAATGCAGTTGTTGCTTATTCTAAAGATAAGTTTTCGGCTAAATTGATACCACATTTCTTTTCTTCAGCAGCCACAATTTATGATGGATCAACAGAAATGGATGCAGGTTTAGGGACAGAAATTGATTTAGCTTTGGGTTATAAATTTTCAAAAAACGTTCGGATTGATGCAGGTCACTCTATGATGTTTGCAACAGAATCTATGGAATTCATTAAAGGATCTACTCCAGGAGCAAAGGATGAAAATAACTCATGGTCTTGGGTAATGATTACTTTTAAGCCAAATTTATTTAGTAGTACAAAACAAACAGAGCCTTCTTTAAAATAGAGGACTCAATTCTTAAAAAAAAAGTTTCTAAAATCAACTACATTTGTTGTGTTTTAGAAACTTTTTTGATTTAATAAATATGAGTGGAATACAACAAATAACCAATACTGTTTTAATGGTTCGCCCCGTAAATTTTAGGATGAATGAAGAAACAGCGGTTAATAACTATTATCAGAAAAAACTTATCGGAATGCTTCCGGCAACTATTCAAGTGATGGCATTGCGAGAATTTGATGCTTTGGTTGAAAGGCTAAAGGCTGCCGGTGTTGAGGTTATTGTGATTGAAGATACCATAGAGTTCAATACTCCAGATTCCATTTTTCCGAATAATTGGATTTCTTTTTACCAAGACGGAACGGTTGCTTTGTATCCTATGTTTGCCGAAAATAGGAGAAAGGAACGACGTGAGGATGTGTTAGATATACTTGAAGAAAAAGGGTTTTTAATTGACAATGTAATTGATTATTCTTCGGCAGAAGAAGAGGAAATCTATTTAGAGGGTACAGGAAGTTTATTGCTAGATCGAGTACATAAAAACGCTTATTGTGCATTGTCTCCAAGATCAGATGAAGATTTGGTAATTGAGTTTTGCGAAGATTTTGAGTATACACCTGTTCTTTTTACCGCAAATCAAACAGTAGGAGAGGAGCGATTGCCAATTTACCATACCAATGTGATGATGGGATTGGCTGAAGACTTAGCGATTGTTTGCTTGGATTCTATTGATGATAAAAAAGAAAAAAAGCGCTTGGTAAAACAATTAAAGGAAAACGGAAAAGAAATTTTAGCTATTTCTGAGGGTCAGGTTGTTCATTTTGCTGGGAATATGTTACAAGTAATTGGGGCTGATGATAAACGAGTTATGGTAATGTCAGCAGCGGCAGAAAAATGCTTGACTAAAGAGCAAAGGAATAAAATTGAAAAATATAGTACCATTGTTTCTAGTCCTTTAAGTACGATTGAAGCTTGTGGTGGTGGTTCTACTCGTTGTATGATGGCAGAGGTTTTTTTACCGAGAGTTTAAATTCAGATTCTCATAATAATGAGAACCTGAATAAAGTTAAGGTTGACGAAAATTCAATATATATATGACACAAGTTATTCAATAGTAACGTTAGAACTATCTACGCTCATTTCAATAGAGCCACCTTCAGATTTAATTTTAAGATTAAATCTGTTATCATCAATTTTTAAATTCACATTGTTTTCTGTATAATTATGGAAAATGTCAGATTCACAGTCCAAACATTTCAATTCAGTTTCGGTCATGATATAATGATGTTTAACCATATCTCTATCGTAAATATTTTGGGCGTTAGAAATGTCATCTAAAAAATATTTTGTAGAGTTGTCTAAATAAACCATTTGACCTTCAGGAATATATATAATAATATCAATATCCTGATCTAAAAATCCATTCTTTAAATCGTTTAAGAAATAGTTGTTTAATTGTAGTGATGATTGGTTTAGTTTGAAACTATACTCTATATTTTCTGCGTTCTGCTTGGCGGTTTCATAGTTTTTTCCGTGAGCAGATTTCCGTATTTTCACATAGGTATCGTTGGTGTTACTTCTTTTGATATCAACTCCTATATTGGTAGCGTATATTTTTTCCTGACTATTTTGTTGAATGATTTTGGTGCTATTTTTTCTATAGCTTTTTCCGCTGTTAAAATTATCATTTCCAATCATCGCAATATTTAATGTATCGGTTTTTGAAATAATCATATCGTGTTTGGTCGTGTCTATTCCAGAATTACTATACCTGCTAGACATATCTATTCCTGTAAAAACCAAACCTAGTATGCTAATTATCCAGACAGCTAGTAAAGTTAGTTTTGTAACTTTTCCAAGCGATTTTGTGTTGTTGGATAGTATTTTGATTCCGAGCATGAACAATACAAAAAATGGTATTGAAAGAGCGATGAAAAAGAATATTGCAACGATCCAATAAGGAAGAATGGTATTGAAAATGAGAGGTGAAATATCAATAAAGTCACCAGGGAATCCTAGGGCGGCAATACTGCCAATCGAAAATGCTCCGACTACAAGAGAAATTAATGCAACTGCCGCTATAAAGATGATTAACGCTCCGATAAATTTTGCAAAAATCTTTAATAAAGTCAGTAAAATACTGCCAACAGTATCTAGAAATTCTTGTAAGCCAGACTTTGCCTTGTTTCTGTATTTTTTATAATCGGCACTCGATATTTTTTCAGAGATATCATTTGCTCCATCTTTTACGCGATCGGAAACAGCATTGAATTCTTCACGAATTTTTTTTTCGATGTTGTCTATATTTACGGTTTCACCTTCCATTTCTAGTTTTTCTGCAGTACTTCTTGCCTCCGGAAGGATAATCCATAGTAGGATATAAATAAAGAATCCAACTCCGGTTGTGAATGCAAAAACCAACCATAATATTCTAGACCAAACAGGTTCAATTCCGATGTAGTGCCCAGCACCAGAGGCAACTCCGCCTAAAAATTTATCATCACTATCTCTGTATAATTTTTTAGATGGTCTTCTTTTGTGAGAATAGCGAGGTTCATTAAACAACTCTTCATCAATATTATAATCTTCAGGTTGCCCCATTATTTTTACAATTTCATCAATGTCAGCCGTACTTACGACTTGACGCGTATCAACAATTCGTTCGGTTAATAACTCACTGATTCTTAATTCAATATCTTTAATTATTTCGTCTCTACCTTGTGGGTCATCACTTAAGGATTTACGAATAGAGTTCAAATACTTATTCAGTTTTTGATAAGCCTCTTCGTCAATATGAAAAAATAGCCCACCTAGATTAATATTTATAGTCTTGTTCATTTTTTGATTGATTTTTTGGTTGTTACTAAGTTTACAGAAGTAACCAAGTCACTCCATGTCGTGTTTAATTCTTTTAAGAAGAGTTTTCCGTTTTCTGTTAATCCGTAGTATTTACGTGGTGGTCCAGAGGTAGACTCTTCCCATCTATAGTTTAACAGTCCTGCATTTTTTAGCCTTGTTAATAGTGGGTAGACCGTGCCTTCAACTACCAGTAATTTTGCTATTTTTAAATGCCCCAAGATTTCTGAAGTATATGCATCACCATCCTTTAGGATAGAAAGGATGCAGTATTCCAAAACTCCTTTTCGCATTTGTGCTTTTGT
>JAGLDM010000154.1 GCA_023145595.1 Flavobacteriaceae bacterium
GCATACAATACTTTGGCTTGATGCTTTTGGGCATGTACTTTAAAGGTTTCCATTTTAATAAGATCAAATTTATTGGGATTATTAGGTAATAAAATGGATTTTACAATCACAAAATAGCGTTGATTATTTTTATCAATACACACAAATTGAGGTTGTTTTCCTAATTTACTTTCTATAGCGATAAATTCAAATTCACGTTTTTCTAAATCTTTTCCAACAATATTCATTGCTAAATAATGGAGCTCTTGTTTGGTTAATTCTCTAGACATGAATGCTGTTTTTAAGAAGTGAATTTATTTAATAAGAAACTATAACTCAACCACCACGAAGACTGAAAACTGCGACTGCGACTGCGACTGCGACTAAATATCACTTTTTCTTATTACGTTTATTATAATTTTTATCGCCTCTAGTTCTCGGTTTTTTGTATTTCTTGGCTATCAATCTTCGGTAAGAACCTCCCTCATTTACTTGACTATTCTTTTCACTCTTTTCATGAAACGCTTCTCCAAATGTTTCATCGTTTTTTCGTTTATGAGGATTGTTACGCTCAACTTCTTCCGGACGTTCATCTGGAGTCAATTGTTCTGAAATTTCTACTTCTGAAGGGAAGTCTAATAACGGAATTTTGGTGTCCATTAAAGTTTCAATGGCTAATTTATACTCCAGTTCTTCTTCGGTTGAAAATAGTATTGTTTTCCCTTCTTTTTCTGCACGACCCGTTCTTCCGATTCTGTGCATATAGTTTTCTGGAAAATTCGGCGTGTCAAAATTGATAACATGACTAATTTTATCCAAATCCAATCCACGAGCCATTACATCTGTAGCAACAAGAATTCTATTCTCTCCTTCATCAAATTGTTTGATAGATCGTATTCTATAATTCTGTGTTTTGTTGGAATGTATTACGCACAGCTCATCATTATAGCGTTCATCCAACGCATTAAAAAGGCGATCTGCACTTCTTTTGTTTGATACAAATATTAGCACTTTACTAAACTCATCTTTATCTTCTAACAAATGTGACACTAAATTCACTTTTGTATAGAAATTCTCAACAGTATACGATTCTTGTGATATATTATCAAGCGGCGTACCACTCACTGCTATCGATATTTTTTTAGGGCTTTTAAAATAATCAGAAATTAAAGCATCTACATCTTCGGTCATGGTTGCAGAAAACATAATATTCTGACGACGTACAGGCAAAATCTCAAAAATATTCATCAGCTGAAAACGGAAACCTAAGTCTAGCATTACATCCACCTCATCAATCACCAATTTTTGAATAGATTTCATTTTTAAGGTTCTACTCAAAGCCAAATCATACAATCTACCCGGAGTAGCAACAATAATATCTACACCTTGAGCAATGGCTTGTTTTTGAGTATTGATGTTTGTACCGCCATAAACTCCCAAAACTCGAACGTTGATGTACTTTGCCATCTTTTCAATCTCTTCCACCACTTGCAGCACCAATTCACGCGTAGGAACCATTACAAGCACTCTTGGAGTCTCTTGTTTCGAGAATTTTAAATCACGAAGTATTGGTAGCATATAAGCAAACGTCTTACCAGTACCTGTTTGTGCAATACCCACCATATCTTTCCCCGAAAGAATTACAGAAAAAGATTGTTCCTGGATTGGTGTAGGTTGTGTAAACCCTAAATCGTCAATTGCATATTGCAATTGGCTGGTTAAATTTAATTCTTGAAACGTACTCATCAACTAAAATTTTGGCAAAGATACGGTTATTTGATTGATTGTGGAATGGAGTTAAATTTTAGTTATTTGCAAATTTTGCCTAACTTTAAAACTTAGACCTTTTTTAAAGGTATAATTATGAGGAGGATTAGACTTGCTCAAGCTCTTATTAGAGCAAAATTTAAAAGCCCGATAAAAGCAACGGATACAGCATCATTGTCATTCAGGGTTTGGCTTACAGAAATAGACATTTCTATTATGAATCATGCTGCAATTGTAACTGTTTTGGAAGCTGGAAGAATTGATGCATTGGTTCGGTCAACCTTTTTTAAAATTGCTACAAAAAACAATTGGTATTTCCCCATTCAGGCCATAACGGTTCAATACTACCGACCTCTTAAAATATTTCAAAAAGCACAACTATATTCAAAAATCTCATTTGCTGATGAAAAATGGAAGAGAGACGGTACCTATGTCTAAATTAATCAAAGAATTAAATATTACCAGTTTTCCTAAAATTAAATATGATTTAATTAAATCGTATGAGCTAGAAAACAAGCAAATGAATAAGCGATTAATTGATGAATGAATCATTTAAATAATAGTCGTTTAACACTGTGTTCACGGCAATAAAAAACTATTTTCAAACAAAATAAACCCAGCACAATGTGTTGGGTTTATTTTGTTTTTTTCTAGTGCGATACTGAAACAAGTTCAGCATGACGGATTAAATTCTATCCTCCAAAGTCATCAAATCGAATATTCTCATCTGAAAGACCAAAGTCTTCACCCATTTTCTGAACCGCTTGATTCATTAAAGGTGGTCCACAGAAATACAATTCTAAGTCTTCTGGAGCCTCGTGAAGGTCTAAATAATTTTCTATTACACAATTGTGAATAAATCCAACGAAACCATCTCCTGCTTCATCGTAAATGTCTTTTTTTGTTTTCCAGTTATCTGCTTCTGCAGGATCTGATAGGGCAATAAAGAATTTAAAGTTAGGGAAATCTCTTTCCAATGCTCTAAAGTGCTCAACATAGAATAATTCTGCCTTAGATCTACCACCGTACCAATAAGTTACTTTACGACCTGTTTTTAAGGTTCTGAATAAATGATACAAGTGCGAACGCATTGGCGCCATACCAG
>JAGLDM010000155.1 GCA_023145595.1 Flavobacteriaceae bacterium
AAGTTTTTTAATGCGTTTGCCCTGGTTTTCATAAGTATAGTTGTGATATTTTCAATATTAACTCGTAAATTGCGACAAATTTTTTTTCAAATGACACCTATAAAATCCGACAACCACTTTATCTTTTTTAAAGAACAATCTTTTGAGGAATTGAATAATTATCTATCTAAAAACGATCATACTAAATTGTTTGTTTTGGTTGATGAAAATACTCATAAACATTGCTACCCTTTATTTATAAGTAATTTAGAAACAAATTCTGTTATTGAAGTTATCGAAATTGAATCTGGTGAAGAAAATAAAAATTTAGATACTTGCTTGGGATTGTGGGAGACATTAACCGAATTGGGAGCCGACCGAAAAAGTCTGCTAATTAATTTAGGTGGTGGTGTAATTACCGATATGGGTGGATTTGTAGCGTCAACTTTTAAACGCGGAATTAAATTTATAAACATCCCAACCACTTTACTAAGTATGGTTGATGCCTCTGTAGGAGGAAAAACTGGGGTTGACTTAGGTGTTTTAAAAAATCAGATTGGTGTGTTTTCGAACCCTGAAATGGTGTTAATAAATTTTCAATTCCTAACAACTTTAGCAGAGAGAGAAACCATCTCTGGAATGGCAGAAATCATTAAATACGGACTGACCTATGATGTTAAATTATGGAATCAGGTGGGTGACTTTAACGAGTTAAATAACAGTGATTTAAGCGATATAATTTATCGCTCTATTGAAATCAAAAACGAAGTAATAACGCAAGACCCAAAAGAACAGGGAATACGAAAAATATTGAATTTCGGACATACATTAGGACACGCAATCGAGTCTTATCATTTAGAATCTAAACATAAAGAAAACTTAACACACGGAGAGGCTATTGCCATTGGAATGATTACCGAAACTTACATCTCTCATAAATTACTCAATTTTCCGAAATCCACTTTAGACGAAATCAAAACTAAGATTAAATCTATTTATGGTAATGTGGTTCTTACTAACGAAGACTATGCTCCTATTTTGGATCTTTTAAAGCACGATAAAAAAAATACAAATGGAAATGTGAATTTTGTTTTACTGAAAGATTTAGAAGTTTGTGAATTAAATTGCCAAGTTCCCAAAGATTTACTTACTGAAAGTTTAGATTTTTATCAAGCTTAACAGCAATCTAATTTTGCTTTTCTGTAAACATCCTCGTACAATGGTAATATTTTATCCTTCGAAAAGGTTTGCGCTTGCTTGTATGCGTTTTTCTTAAACTCCTCTAATCTATTTGTATCCTCAAGAATATGAATGGCATTTTTTGCCATATCATCAACATCACCCAAGTTACTTAAAAAACCAGTAACATTATGAATGTTCACTTCAGGCAATCCTCCAGTATTAGTTGATATTACTGGTGTCTTGGCCGCCATCGCTTCCAACGCTGCTAAACCAAAACTTTCTGTCATAGACGGTAGTAAAAATAAATCTGAATAACACAGTACTTTAGGCACATCATTGCTGTTCCCTAAGAAAATCACCTTGTCATAAATTCCTAACTCTTTTACACGATATTCTATACGTTCAATCTCTGACCCCTCACCAACCAATAATAGTTTAGACGGGATTTTTTGTTGAATTTTATAAAACACCTCTATAACATCCATAGGTCTTTTTACTGGGCGCATATTACTAATATGTGTTATAATTTTCTCAGTTTTTGTTGCTAAGGCAGAACGATCACATAAAGCAGCATCATTTTTTGCGTATTTATTTAAATCAATAAAGTTATAAATAACATCAATGTCAATATCTATATTAAATAGACGTAGCGTGTCTTTTTTCAAGTCTTCTGAAACCACGGTTACAACATCAGAATTATTTATAGAAAACTCAACTGCTGTTTTATAGGTGGGGTGACTTCCAACGAGGGTAATATCAGTACCATGAAGTGTGGTAACTAATTTAATTTCAATACCTTTTTTTTTCAGCATTTGTTTTGCCATATAGGCAGCATATGCATGTGGAATTGCATAATGTAAGTGTAAAATCTCTAGGTTATGAGCAGAAACAACCTCTACCAACTTTGTAGAAAGTGCTAATTCATAAGGTTGAAAGTGAAATAAAGGATACTCCTCTACGTAAACCTCATGAAAATGAATATTGCGAGCCAACAAATCTAATCTTACGGGCTGTTTATAGGTGATAAAATGAACCTCATGTCCATTGTCTGCTAATGACATTCCTAATTCTGTTGCAATAACTCCACTCCCGCCAAAAGTTGG
>JAGLDM010000156.1 GCA_023145595.1 Flavobacteriaceae bacterium
ATGTGTTTCCGCTACCTACAGTTCCTACAAATGGATTTACCAAGGCAGCATAATCTTTATGATTTACAATTTGTTTCGAACAATTGCTGAATGCAATCATGCTAAAAATGACTAATGTGAGTTTAAAAAATTTCATTGCTAAATAATTATTATGCACGCATAGTATATACGCAAAATTAGGTAATTCGGTAATAAAAATTAAATTTCAATAATTATTTTATAATATTAGTGACACTTATTAACCAACTAAATATAATTTCCAAATCCAATCCACAAGTGTATGTGCCAATATTGCAGCAAATAAATTGTTTCCACTTTTTATATACGCCCATCCATAGCCCAATCCTGCAAAGGTAGCTAATGAAATATATGCAATTTGAATAGGTAAATCATTGAGATTGTTCCAATGCATCAATCCAAATGCAAGTGAAGACACGACTATTGGTACCCAATTTTTTGTAGTTACTTTTTTTAGTCCTCTTAATAATATCCCTCTAAAAAAAAGTTCCTCAGGTAAGGCAACGGTTAAGAACAAACCAACAAAATGAGCAATTAATTTTTGAATATCATAAGACTCAGGAATTGAAAATGTCAAAAAATTGGTTGCAAGTCCGGGAGGAACTACAACTGTCAAAATCATAAGTAATGATAGTAGTGCAATTCTAAAACCCTTAATTTTAGGAGCGAGTCGATAGCCAATATTAGCACCACGGTAACTGGCCCATCCAATAACGGCCATTAAGGAAATAGTCATTGACCACCAAGAGTAATCTAGGTTTGGCTGTAAACCAGCATACCATCTGAAATCAAACGGAATCCAAAGCAATAACCAAAGCGCAATATCACTCCAGTTTAATCTAAATTCTGAATGTTGATTTTGTTTTAATACTCCGAATACAGCGAGAATGATAAAAGCAAATAGTATGGTGTTATAGGGGTCAAAACTCCCTGTTAATAATCCCGGAATTGCAAATAGCAAGGTCATTGAGCCAGCAATTATGTAATTGGAATTTCTAGTTTCTTTTATCCAACTTTTAAATTGTTCCAATGCTTTTGGTGAGCCCAAAGCGAGTAGTAACCCCATGATAGGTGGGAGACTTAATACCTTTGCTAGAATCGTTAGCGTATTGTTGTTTTCTTCTGAAGATGTTATTCCAAACATTAAAAGTGCAGCTAATAGGGTCCAAATTATCCATAGTGTGGTTAATTTTGTTTTCATTTTTTTTTAATTTAGTTTATGTTAATGTTTTACTTTTATCTTTTGCTTTTGATATGTCTGAAGGATGTGTTCACAATTTATTACCTTTTCCGCAAAATCTAACGGAAAATAATAATAGTGATTTGAAGCTTCATACCCAATGCGTGAGTCTTCTTTACTGATTTGATACATTTTTATGGCCAATTGCTTTTCATCTATTACAATATCTTTAATTATTTTTAATTTTGCTTCAATTACCTTTTGATCAAGGTCTTTGGCTAAAAGGCTGTTACGAGCCATTGTAAAACGAATTTGATTGGCTGTGCTTTTAAAATGAATCCAGGCGGCTGTTGCAAAACGGTAGTCTTCCAGCGCATTTTCTTTATAAGCGGGTAGTTTTGCATTCGTTATTGCTTTTTCAAAATTAGGTAAACCTTTTTTCCATCCATTAGCAAGTTTTTCAAATTGACTTGCCAATACTTCTACAGGATATATCCCTCGCCATTTATCCAGATCGTCAAACGGAAAACCTAGCATTGTTGCTTCTTTTCCTGTTGGTTCAGCATAAAGTGGATTGGATGCGCCGTAATTCATCGGTGCATAATAGATACCAAGACCATAAGGAAATTCGGTGAATGCTGAACTGAATGCTTCCCATCCTTTAACAATATCCTGAGCAGAATCTTCTCCGTATCTATTATTGGCTATTTCTAACAGAGATTGCGATATGTTTTTGGAAGGATTGTCCATAATATATTGAACCAATTCCATATTTGGAGAAGGATACCCACCAAGCGACCAACTTAACATCAGTCCATTGATATCTTCATTTTGCAGATTTTTAATATGTTCTGCAACAAGATTCATAACGGGTAAATAGGGGATTGCTGACATTTCCCAGGTGTTATTAACCTGAATCTTTGCAATTGTTTTCAGTTTTCTTTTTTTTGCAATATCCCATAGTCGTAGTGCCCTTGGCCCAGGCCCTACTACAGACATTGAATATTCTCCAACGGTAGCATCTATGCCATCTAGATGTAGCGGTTTACTCCATTCGCTTACACTCATATGGTACACATTATCTGGAAGTTTGCCAATTATATCAGCAGCCCAACGGTTTTTACCCCAGGCTTTGCCATCCGGCCA
>JAGLDM010000157.1 GCA_023145595.1 Flavobacteriaceae bacterium
CAAAAAAATAACAAAACAGATGATGGGCTTTAAAGCGTTTCACTCCGCTCAAGCAACCATTGATGGAATTGAAACGGCACATATGATCCGAAAGGGACAATTGTCTGAGGACAATATGCCTGCTTATAAGCAGTTTATGGCTTTAGCAGGATAGTTATGCCTGAAGACCAGGAGGTCTGTGCTTTTGATAATTATTGCGACAGAACCCTTGGCCTTCCAATGGCTTTAGTATTTTTAACGCTTATAGTTTAACATTGCCTGTCAATGCGTAACTTCTATTAAATTAAAATTGGCGAAGGTATTTTAAAAAACAATGTAATGAATGAAACCAAAAACAAGAACGATAAAATATTTTTTTACCAAGGCGGAGATGATATTCGCGGAAATGATTGCTTAAAAAGCATCAAACAGAAAATAGCAGAATTATCCAGCATAAAAAATATTAGTTTTTTGCTTGGAGCGGGGGCTAGTTCTGGTGCTGTTCCAAGCATGAAAACCATGTATAATGACATAGCAAATGATATTACTGAGGTTGATGGTGATGAAAAAGTTCTATACAAAAGTATAAATGGTGATAATTTAGAGGAGATATTAACTATCCTCCATGCTAAAAAACATTACCTGCAAGGTATTGAAAAGGCTGATTCAAAGGCTGATTCAAAGGAAAAATCAAATGTTGAGAGTCTGATAAATAGAATCGAAAACCTAATGTATTCGAAAATCAATATTGATCTTTCAAGTGAGAAAACTACAAAAAGTCTGGATTTATATAAACAGTTTTATCAAAAAACGGCGCTAAGAAATAAAGACCTTTCTCGGGTTAACATTTTCACAACAAACAATGATCTTTTTAATGAAAAGGCACTCGATACACTTAATATAAATTACAACAATGGTTTTGGCGGCGGACTTGAGCGAGTTTTCAACCCTGCCAGGTTCCATTACACATTTTCAAAAAAAATAGATGCGAATTTGGAAAAATTCGAGCCATTGGAAAATATGGTGTATTTGTACAAATTGCATGGCTCTATTAGTTGGATAGAACAAGAGGGTAATTCATTATTCAATATTCATGAAATCCCTGTTACAGGTGGTGAAGGTAACAACGAGGAAAATCATGTGTTGATTTATCCAACGCCTTTGAAGCAAGCTCAAAGCCTTGGAACACCCTATGCTGATCTTATTAGAGAATTTCAAACGAAGTTGTCACTACCTAACTCTGTAATATTCATTATTGGTTACAGTTTTAGTGATGAACATCTTAACAATATTATCTATCAAGCCTTGGCATCAAACTCATCAATATCGGTTGTAATCTTTGGCGAATATAAAGATTGTCCACTGGCTAAAATTAAGGATAGTAGAATCTACCGTATCTTTGGCACAGTTCAAGAAACTAATAAAATCCACTATTTTGAATATATTGTCACAGAATTGTTGCCCAATGTGGACAAAAACGTAGACACTACTTTATTGGATGATTTTGTATCTTCACTTA
>JAGLDM010000158.1 GCA_023145595.1 Flavobacteriaceae bacterium
CGCATCTACATATATCGGAGATGCAGCAGGAGCTACTGAAGGCAATACAGGATTATGGAATGTAGGCGTTGGACGAGAAGCTCTTAAAAAAATTACAAATAAACACTTTAATACAGCGGTTGGTGGAGAATCACTATATAGTCTTACTGGAGGAAGCGAAAATACTGCTATAGGGATGACTACATTATTTTATAATGTTGATGGTGGTAGAAATACTTCATTAGGTAGTCGGTCAGGATACAACACAAAAGGCTCTAATAATATTTTTGTAGGATATAAGGCTGGCCATAATGAAGTGGGTAGCAACAAACTCTACATAGAAAGTTCTGATTCATCAACCCCATTAATTGGAGGTGATTTTAGCACTGATGAAGTAACCATAAACGGAACATTGAAAATAACAGGTGGTAACCCCGCAGTCGGTAAAGTTCTTACTTCCGATGCAGATGGTAACTCTACTTGGGAAACAGTTGGTGTTCCTGTAAGAACAGAAACTATAACTTATAACTCTTTCAATATTCAACCTTCTGATAACAATAGCAATTTTAATAGATACCTCGGTTACTTTATGCCTTCGTCTGGTAGTGATCAATACAACATACCAATAAATCTACCAATTGGGTCAAAAATCATGAGTATGAAAGTTTATTATTATGATTTTTCTAATGATGCTGATATTACTGTTAATATTTATAAAGTAGTAGAAGTTGCCGGAAGTACATCAAACTGGGGCGGGATTACTACAAGTGGATATTCTACTAATGTTGGAAATATGACCCGAAATTATGGAGCGTCAGCACACGTGTTAGAAAGTGGAGCTGTTTATAATATACAGATTAGACCCGTTAATGGTTCTTGGGCAGGTTCTAAAGCTACATCAATTAGTTCTGTCGAGCTTACTTACGAAAACTAAGTTGTCAAATTATGAAAAACAGACTAACAGCAATAATACTCCTTTTTTCTATTTCAGCATTTTCGCAAACAATAGAAAAAAGTAGTATTTCTAGCGGAGGAGCAAGCACTAGCAATGGTACTCTTACTATGGTTTATAGCATAGGAGAAGTAAATGTAGCAGAAACTACTTCAGCAAACATTCATATTTCCGAAGGATTTATATCTAAAGGGTTAAATGCATCCTTAGGAATAAAAGAAATTACTAAAATTCAAGGTGTAAAAGTATATCCAAACCCAACTGTTGATAAGGTAAATTTAAGTTTTACTGAGGTGATAAACGCCGAAGTGCGCGTATTTGACTTAACAGGAAGAGCCATTTTATCTAAACATTTTAATGATGTAAAAACCAGTATAGATCTAAGTAGATACAATATTGGAACGTACCTATTACATGTTTATGATTTAGATAATGCAAGGGTTATTACTTATAAAATAATTAAAAAATAACCTTAATTAAAACCAGTTATTTTGAAACTACTATCAATAATCTATATTCTTATTTTTTCGGCAAACATATTTTCTCAAGAAAAACAAATAAAAATATTCCCGTTTAAATCAGCAATTATAGCGTATAAATACGAAGCAGGTTTAGGAGGAACACATGTAAAATATATTGATGATTATGGCTATAAGCAAGCAGATGTTATCCGTAAGGAAATAAATATTGGTGATGAAGCAGATAAAGAATACAAAACAATAATTCTTTTAGGTAGCAAAGCTTACACTATTAATTATAAAGATTCAACGGTGGCTATTGGTGTAAATTCTACCTATAATTACTATTTAAATAATCAGAATAGATCACCATCAGAAATAACGGATGCATTAGTAAAAGCCGAAGGATTTGAATCTAAGGGAACAGAAGATTTTTTAGGTAAAGAATGTAAGGTTTGGAAAGCCAATAAAGCAAAGAAACTTACTTGGAATGGTGTAGAGTTGAAATCAACAATTAGTTTCTTTATGATGATGGTAGAGAAGGCTATTTCGATAAAAGTTGATGTTAATCTTCCAAAAGATGTATTTGATATTCCAGAAGGGTTAAGATATATTTCATCGGATGTATATCAAGGGTATGCAGGATTAGAATTAAAATTTGATAAAAAAGAGAACTCTAAAAATGAAGAGAATAATATTAAAGTTAATTTTAGTTCATCAAGTTTAGAAGACACTTCTAAAATACCGTTCTACACCCAACATGGCGAAGAACTAATACAAGATGGAGTAAACG
>JAGLDM010000159.1 GCA_023145595.1 Flavobacteriaceae bacterium
TAATAAAAAAAAGAGCAGATAAAAGGTTGCGATAACAAGCAACAATTTAAAACTGCGAGTTTGGAACCATAAATTTCTTGTGTTTAAATTTAATATTTCAGAAACAATTATCCACTCTTCAGCCTCACGGAAAATTAGTGTTTAAACAATGACGGCTAGTTTATCAAAAGTTTCAGTCATTTTTACAAACAAGCATTTCCTGATGTAGATTCAAAAAAAACTTAAATTACTTATAAAAATTCACACTCCAAGGTGTCAATATGCTTAAAAACAGCAATATATGAGGTATGTATCATATATTTTAATTATCTTGCTTTGATAACTAACAATATAAATTATGCGAAAACTATTATTAATTGGATTCGTTATATTAGGAATAACGAGTATCAATGGGCAGGAAAAAGGGGAAATCAGAGTAGGGTTAGATTTGGGTGCTTTTTTTAATGATAATGGAGGGTCAGGACTTCTCTCATTAGAAACTAAATATAACTTAACTGATAATTCAAATATTGGAATACGTATTGGAACTAAAGTAAATCCATTTGAATTTTTGTTTGACGACGAGTATACGGCTCATATTATAGCGACTTATGACTATTATTTTCACTACAAAAAAACTGCAATATTTCCTTTCTTAGGAGGTGGGCTAGGCCTTTACGAAGGCTTTAATAGCGGAAATAATTTTGGAGGCATGATTAGAGCAGGGCTTGAGCTTTCTAAGTTTAGATTAACTTTAGAATACAATATAATTCCTGGGAATAATGCATTGGGATACAAAAATAGTTATTTTGGAACAAGCGTAGGGTTTTATATTGGTGGAGGAAAATGGAAAAGAAAAAATTAATATAATAAAAATCCCCGCACAATTTATGTGCGGGATTTTTGTTTATGTAATACTCAGGGCAGAATCATACTTTTAAATTTAATATTTTTAGCAAGTAGACTTCATTCCACCCCGCCTCAAGTCTTTTGCTTTTCATAGATAGTTTTTTTGAAGATTCATTCTTCAATAAATTGAAAACCTGCCTTGCCGGCAGGCAGGTCAGTAATAACACTACAAGTTCTAGTTTCTATTCTTCCATGATCTAAATCATGATTGGTATATGTTTCGGTTTGTTTAGAAAACCTAAATTCATCTTCAATATTCGCTAATAACTTCGATTGATTTGCTTTAATACCGATAAGAAGAATGTCTATTAAGTTGGCTTCTGTGATCTTCTA
>JAGLDM010000016.1 GCA_023145595.1 Flavobacteriaceae bacterium
GTTTGCGAATGTCTACAAACAATGAGGAGGCAAACGGTGCTTCCTTTTGGTAACCCGACAAACCAAGAAAGTATTGCATGTAAGGATTTTCTTGAATCATTTCAATAGCCCTGCTATCGTCCAGTTTTTCTTTGTGTTTGATGATTAAAGCTCCTAAAACTATCCTAGGAGAAACTCCTGGACGACCAAATCCTTGATTCATCATCGAAATATATTGTTGAGCAAATTTATCCCAATTCACTATCTTGGACAACTTAACCCACCTGTTATCAGGTGATAATGATGTTTGAAAAGGTGTTTGAAACTCTTCTATGCTTAATTGATTTTCCGGAATATATCGTATCATAAATGCAAACTTATTTGTTCTAAAATACAAATAACCCTGCACTTTACCAAACAAACCACAACTAAATTATAGCGTAATAATCTGATTACTAGTTAAATATAAGTAAGCGGAGACTTTCTGAGCAAACCCTATATAACCTTTCTATTTCGCAATATATTTAGTTTATCTATTTTTTATAAACCGTATTTAACTGAATAGATGTTGCAATAGACATGGCTCTTGTTTTTGATTGTTCTGCAACAGCTCCTTCAAACAAAGAATCTACAGTAGCATGAAATATCTCCATCCACATTTCAAAATCTTCTTTCTTTAATTTTTGCATTTGATCTAACTGTATGTGTACACGCATCGGATTTCCTTTATAAAGAGGATTATGCAATAATATGGATTCCCAAAAATCATACATTTTTGGCAAATGAGTTTCCCAGTTTATTTTTGCGACATCATTAAACAAAACGTCTAATTCCTTATTATTTTGCATGTTATCGTAAAAAGTATTGACTAATAATTCTATATCTTGACGTGTCGTAATATCTTTCATTTTGTAAAAATACAGCATTTACTTGAGTTAAAATAATTCCTAATTTCAATTGTGTGCCATTCTTCTTTTTTTTGGACTCCCTATACTTTCTAGATTAATCTACAGACCCTTACTCAGACTCTTAAAGAAAAACCACGGAGAATTAGAGCAATTAGACAAGTAAATAGTATCTTTGCTTTCTCAATAAAAAAGAACAAAAATGAATAACGGATTATACGCAAAATTCAACACTACAAAAGGTGAGATTTTAGTCAATTTAGAGTTTGAAAAAACTCCAGGAACAGTAGGTAACTTTGTTGCTCTGGCAGAAGGAAACATGGAAAATGATGTTAAACCTCAAGGAACTCCTTATTATGATGGATTAAAATTCCACAGAGTAATTGCCGATTTTATGATTCAAGGTGGTTGCCCTCAAGGAACAGGAACAGGAAACCCAGGTTTTAGTTTTGATGATGAATTTCATCCTGATTTAAAGCACGACAAACCAGGTATATTGTCTATGGCAAATTCTGGACCAGCAACAAACGGAAGTCAATTCTTTATCACACATATAGAAACTCCTTGGCTAGATAACAAGCATTCTGTTTTTGGAAACGTGGTTGAAGGTCAAGATATTGTTGACACTATTGCACAAGGTGATATTTTAACTTCTGTTGAGATTGTTCGTGTTGGTGAAGCTGCTGAAAAATTTAATGCCATTGAATCATTTCGCGTTTTTGAAGGTTCAAGAGAAGCAAGAGTTGCTGAAGAATTAAAAGCACAAGAAGAATTGATGGAGACTGCTGCTGCAGGTTTTGATAAAACTGATAGCGGTTTGCGTTATAAAATACTTCAGAGTGGAGACGGAAAACAAGCAACGAAAGGCGCTATGGTTTCTGTACATTATAAAGGACAATTGTTAGATGGTACGGTATTCGATTCATCTTACAAAAGAAAACAACCTATTGATTTCAATATTGGCTTAGGGCAGGTAATTGCTGGATGGGACGAAGGAATTCAACTATTAAAAGTTGGAGATAAGGCTCGTTTTGTAATCCCTTCTAATTTAGCATACGGAAGTAGCGGTGCAGGCGGTGTAATACCACCAGATGCTATACTGATATTCGATGTCGAATTAATGAATGTGAAATAATTGAAACGCTCCTAAAAGGGGCGTTTTTTTATATAAAAATTTAGTGCATTTGAATCTAAAGTGAATTTTAAAAAATAGATCTTATGAAAAAGGTGATACTTATTAGTTTATCCTTAATATATAGTATCTCTTCATTTTCTCAAAACAACGAAAATGACTCAATACAAAAAACACCGGAAATAATTAAAAAACATCCGATTTTGGAGGATCGTTTTATTTTTAATGTCGGACTTTATGTGCCTAATAAATCCATAAAAATTGGAGCCAATGGTTCTAATCCCGACTCAGAAATAAAATTTAAAAAGAACTTTGATTTTAATCAAAATGAATCTACGCTAGCAATGAATTTTATTTGGCGGTTTTCAAAAAATAAAAAATGGAGTGTTGGAATTGAAGAGTTTTCTGTAAAAAACAGTCATAAATTAATGATTGACAAAGATATTGAATGGGATGATGTTATTTACAAAGCTGGTGCTTCTGTAGAAGCTGGTTTTGGAATGAATATGTATCGCTTGTTTTTTGGAAGAACCATCTCCTCTGGACTTAGACATGAATTAGTAATTGGGCTTGGAATCCATGCAATGGATATTGAGGGATATATTAAAGGAGAAGCATACATTAACGATAAAGATAAACGTTTTGAAAAAAGGATGGTAAGTGCTATTGTTCCCTTTCCTAATACATGCTTGTCGTATATCTACACACCCGACACAAAATGGGCTTTAACAGCAAGAGTAGATTGGTTCGCTATCTCAATTGACAAATATTACGGATCGCTCTGGAACCTTGCTCCAGGAATAAAATACCAAGCCTTTAAAAATATTGGTGTGGGTGTAAATTATCGTTATTTTAAAACGAACATAAGAGTTGACCAAAAAAATTGGGACGGGAAATTTAGCCTTATTTTCAAAGGTCCCTTATTTACTATTAGCGGTAATTTTTAAAGACAACACTCGTGAATTTAACATCAGTTGCAATAGCACTTAGAAAAAATCATATCTGAAGTAATTTGGCCTATTTCACTTTTTTATTTGTATGTTTATCACATTAAAATAATGTAGACATCAATTGGAAGGGAAAAAACCTTCTTTCTTTAAAGATTTACAATTTTCACTTATTGGACCTGCCTGGGCTATAAAAAAATAATTCTCAAAAAATGAAACACACAAAACCCTTATTTTTATTTTTATTTATTCTTTTATCAACATTTAGTTATTCCCAAAAACTGAAGGTAATTAAAGTAAAGAACCTCGATTTAAACTCAAAATATGCTGAAATTGGAATTAAACACTTAGATAGCAACAAAGTATTATTTGCTTCATCAAAAAAAAATAATTTAGACGATAAAAGAGACAAACGAAATAACAGACATGGGGGCTTGCGTTTATACACCGCTTACATTCATCCAGACGGGAGGGTTTCTGACGTTAAGTTATTTAGTAAAACTGCAAAGAATCCCATTAATGAATCAAATATAACGTTTACTTCAGATTATAAAACTGTTTATTTTACTCGTAATAACTATATCGATGATGATTACAGAAAAGAATTTGAAAAAGGCTCCTTTGACATTCATATATTAAAAATTTTCAAAGCGGATATAAGTCCGGAAGGACGCTTCTCTAACATAACTCTCCTACCGATTAATAGCCGGTCTTACTCTGTTACCAATCCATACTTAAGTCCAGATAACAAGAAATTATATTTCGTTTCTAACATGAAAGGTTCCTTTGGAGGCTTTGATATTTATGAAATGGATATACATGCTGATGGAACTTATGGGGATCCTGAAAATTTAGGAATAAACGTCAATTCAAATGGTAATGAAATGTTTCCTTTTGTAACTGATGATAATATTCTTTATTTTTCTTCAAACGGACATGGTGGATTAGGCGGTCTGGATATTTTTGGCTTTGATTTAGAGGACAAATATGCTAGGTCTATAAACCTTAGAAGTCCTATTAATAGTAATAAAGATGATTTTTCTTTTATTTATAATTCCAATAATTTCACAGGACATTTTGCTTCAACCAGAAAAGGAGGTTTAGGAGGTGCTGATCTATACCATTTTACTGTTCAACCACCTCCTAAACCTATTGAGGCTGTTACTTCAAGAAAAGTTAAAATTCCGAAAACAAATATTGTTATAGACAAAGGTCCATGTAATATCCTTATTAAAGGTGTAATAAAAGACTACAAAACAAATTCACCTATTTCAAATGCTAAATTATATTTAATTCGAAACAATGAGCAAGTAGCAGCAACGGCAACAAAATCAGATGGATCATATTCTTTTGAAGCTAATTGCAATGAACTCTATGAAATTGACACAGACAAACTTGGTTATGAAAAAAACCTGTTTTATATAAAAAAATCCTTTAAAGACAATAGCATTATTGTTTTCAATGGAAGTTTAAAACCATCAAAATGTGTTCAAGTATTAAATGGCCTCATAACCGATTTAAATACTGGAGAACCACTCATTAATATAAAGGTTGATTTATTAGATAAAAAAGGAGATTTAGTAGATATAGCACAATCAGACACTAATGGGGACTACCATTTCACATTAAATTGTAAGGATAAATACATAGTAAATATTTCAAGCAAATTACACGAACCTGTATCATCAGAATTCGAAACAACATCAGAAAACAAGCAAGTAAGCCGTTTAGACTTCTCTCTAAAACCTTTGCCGTGTACTCAAACTTTAGAAGGAATTGTTTTGAATTCAAGAACAAAAGTACCGATGGGCAATGTGGAAGTGAGTCTAATAAAAGATGGTCAGATTATTAAAACAAAAATGAATCAGAGTTCAGGAATATTTAATTTTAAAATTGACTGCGAAACTAACTATACGGTTAATGCCTCTTCAAAATATTTTTATGAGAATTCAAAAGAGGTTACTACAACAAATGCAAGAAATACTACTTTTGATTTTTCAATAAAACTCGAAAGTAAATTAGATTTTGATATGATAAGAGATGAAATGATGATTTTAACTGGACCTATATCTTTTGATTTAAACAGATCTGACATTAGAGACGATGCCGCTATTGAATTGAGTAAAATTGTAAATGCAATGAAAAAGAACCCAAATATATCTGTTGCTATTGGGGTTCATACAGACAGTCAAGCTCCAGATTCTTATAATATGACATTATCCGAAGAAAGAGCACAATCAATTAAGAGTTATATCATTTCAAAAGGAATTAACAGAAACCGATTAACAAATAAAGGCTATGGAGAAACTCAATTATTAAATAGATGTGCTAATGGTGTAAGGTGTACTAAAAAAGAACATTTAAAAAACCAAAGAGTCGAATTTATAGTGAGCCAATAATATGAAATCGGAGAAAAAATATCATAATGGCTAAATTATTTTTACGTATAGGATTCTTAATTTTAATGATAAATATTATTAGTTGTAGAGCGCAAAAACAAGAGATAGAGAAAGAAGTTTTGTGTGAATTAATTGAAGTACAATCTTATGGTGGTTACAAATTGGGGCAATACCAAACCATTACGAATCAATTTGACCTAAAATCATTATACACGCAATTAAATTTAACTAGAAAACCAGGACTACCAATACCTGAAGTTGATTTTGAATCAGAAAGTATTATTGCTCTTTTTATGGGTGAAAAAATGACTGGAGGGTATGGAATAAAAATAAAATCTACTCGACGAATAAGCACTTCTGAAATTGAAATTCAAATAGAAGAAACCAAGCCTGCAGATATGGTTACAATGGCGATTACGAGCTCTTTTTCAATTTATAAAGTTTCAATTCCGAACGCTAAAACAAGTTTTTCAAAATAAATAAATATGTTTATGTACACTGAAAAGATATAAAACTAGCCAGAATACAATCATAGATTTACAAATATTTGCACTTTAGTAATATGAATTTTACCCAATTCAGACAACTCATTCCAACTTTAAAAAATGCACCTCTTGGCGGTTTAAAGGCACAATTCGTCATGGCTCCAGCCGAGCGTATTAAATTCACAGATCAGAAAATAAAAGATTCGAAACCAAAAAAAGCCGCAGTATTAGCGCTTTTTTACCCTGACAAACAAAACAATACTCGTTTCGTATTAACACTACGCGCAAGTTATAACGGCACACATTCCTCTCAAATTAGTTTTCCTGGCGGAAAAAAGGAATTTATTGATGAGAACTTATCAGCCACCTCAAAAAGAGAAAGTCAAGAAGAAATTGGTGTTGCAATAAGTGACATCAACATGTTGAAAGAATTAACCGAAGCTTATATTCCTCCAAGCAACTTTTTAGTAACTCCGTTTATAGGGGTACTTCATGAGGTACCCAAATTCAAGGCAAACGAAGAAGTTGAAACTATTATTGAAGTATTAGTATCCGATTTATTAAATGATCGTAATGTTACCATTAAAAATATGTCAACCTCCTATATGAAAAATATTGATGTACCCTGCTTTAAACTAAACGATTATATTGTTTGGGGAGCAACAGCAATGATCTTGAATGAAATCAAAATATTACTAAAGACTATTTAAAAATAATTATTTCGTAAATTTGTCACCCAACTAAGAAAACTATGCAAATTTTCAAAAGAAATCCTTTTGGCCATATTTTATTTCTAAAAAAATGGTTAACCCGCTTTTTAGGTGTTGTGTCACACGGGCGTTACCATAGATTTAATAATTTGCAAATTGAAGGCTCAGATATTATTCGTGATTTACCAGACACTAATGTATTGTTTGTCTCCAATCATCAAACCTATTTTGCAGATGTTACAGCCATGTACCATGTATTTAATGCTGCCCTAAAAGGTAGAGAAGACAACCTTAAAAATGTAGGTTATATTTGGCAGCCCAAATTAAACATCTATTTTATAGCAGCTACTGAAACCATGAAAGCGGGTATAATACCCAAAATCCTAGCCTATATGGGGTCTATTTCTATTGAACGGACATGGAGAAGTAAAGGAAAGGATATAAACAGACCGGTAAAAGTATCTGAGATTTCAAAAATTGGAATGGCGTTAAATGATGGTTGGGTAATTACTTTTCCACAAGGAACAACAACTCCGTTTAAACCAATTAGAAGAGGTACTGCTCACTTAATAAAAACTTACAAACCAATTGTAATCCCGATCGTTATTGATGGTTTTAGACGTTCTTTCGACAAAAAAGGTTTTCTGATTAAAAAACGAGGAGTGCTTCAATCATTTGTAATTAAAAAACCTTTAGATATTGACTATGAAAATGACTCGCATAAAAAGATTGTGTCTCAAATTGAAATGGCAATTGAACAACACAAGTCCTTTTTAAAAGTTATATCTGTTAAGGATTAGGGACTGTAAACTCAACTCTGTCTGAATAGAAATAATTATTAATTTTATTCAAACAGAAAACATAACAAAAAAAGCCCGCACAATTTATGTGCGGGCTTTTTATTTATGTAATACTGAAATAAATTCAGCATAACGTATTAATATCTATAATGCTCTGGTTTAAAAGGCCCGTTTACCGTTACACCAATATAACTTGCTTGGTCTTCACGTAATTCTGTTAACTCTACTCCTATTTTTGCCAAATGTAATTTTGCTACTTTTTCATCTAAATGTTTAGGTAACATATACACTTCGTT
>JAGLDM010000160.1 GCA_023145595.1 Flavobacteriaceae bacterium
CCAGAAAACATAATTCTCCCCATCTAAAGCGATAGTAGCATCCAACGCCAATTTTATTTGTCCGCCTGCTCTTGCCAACACATCAAATTCTGGATTTGTAGCAGCACCATTCATATATCTCGGATTCGAAAAACAATTTGCCGTTCCCCACAATAATTTAATTCCAGATTCGGCTTTTTTATTTTTTATATACTCGGTAATGGTTGCTAATCGATGTTCAGATTCAGCAAAAGTTGCTCCTTCCTGTATTAAATCATAATCATGGAAACAAAAATAATCGAAGCCCATTTTTGAAGTGAATTCAAAAGCTCCATCTGCTTTGTCTTTTGCAGCCTGAATAGGATCTGATGATTGATCCCAAGCAAAGTTTTGCGTTCCTGGCCCGAATGGATCTGACCCTTGACCGCAGAAGGTATGCCAATAGGCAATTGCAAATTTAAAGTGTTCTCGCATTGTTTTACCTGCTACCACTTGTTCCGGATTATAATACTTAAACGCTAAAGGATTATCAGATTCCTTCCCTTCAAACTTAATTGCTCCAATTCCTTTGTAATATTCTTTGTCTCCTAATGTGATCATCTTTTTGCTATTTATTCTTTAATATAATTTCCAGTTCCTTTTTCCAATTATTGTATGCTTTGCTGTAGGCATCAACATCTTTTGTGGAAGGTTTATACTTCATCACAAAATCGTTTTTTGTCATTTTTTCTCCGAATTTATCAAAATCACCATCCGTTAATCCTGCTGCTCTTGCTGCTCCCACTGCTCCCGTGGTATTGTAAATTTCAATTTCGTAACCGATTAATGTGGCAATTGTATTTGAAAATATTTCTGAACGGAATAAATTGTCATTCCCTGTACGAATCACCTTGACTTCAGCATTATCATTTTTCATGAGCTCCATTCCATATACAAATGAAAATGCAATTCCTTCCAAAGCTGCTCTATATAAATGTTTATTGCTGTGCTGATTCAAATTTAGATTTAAAAAATGAGTGCCCACATTTTTATTTTCA
>JAGLDM010000161.1 GCA_023145595.1 Flavobacteriaceae bacterium
ACTGAATACTGAAAAACTAAAACAATGAAACTATTCCTAAAAATCATACGTATCTTTTTTAAATTCATTCTAATTGTACTAGCAATTGGATTTGTTTCAGCGCTCATTTATGCTGCACCTTCTATTTGGAACAGAGTACACACCTATCCCAAACTCGACGAAATAAGAGATGATATTGCAGCGACATATAAAAAACCGTTCGATTTTATCAAAAAAACGGATTACAAGGGAGTACTTCACTCCCACTCTTATTGGTCTCATGATAGTCGTGGTGTACTAGAAGAAATTTTACCTGCTGCAAAAAAAGCCAAATTGGATTTTATATTTATGTCTGATCATGAGCACTCACAATTAGATTCCTTTCCGCGTGGATATCACGGAGTTTATGATAATGTAATCATTGAGTCTGGAACAGAAAATAGAGGGTTGATGGTAAGCCCGATGAAATCTGGGGTTTTGGATTGGGATCAACCTCTAGATACTTTAATAAATCAAGTGACTGGTTCAGGCGGACTTGTATTATACGTTCACACAGAGGAAAAACATGATTGGGCAAACCCCGATTATCAGGCTATGGAAATTTATAATATCCACACCGATTTTAAAGATGAAGGAGGTGACTTATTGCCATTTGTGGTAAATACTATCATCAACGGAAACACGTACAGACATTGGGGTATGCGAGAAATAATTGACGAACAAACTGTTATTTTAACGCGTTGGGATTCTATCAATAAATTCAAAAAAGCGGTTGGAATGGCAGCATCAGATGCACACCACAATCAAAACTTTAGAGCCAGATATACCAAGGATGGTATGGTGGAATGGGTTGGCCCAAATGCCAAAACATTAAGTATCGCAGCGCCGGGCTGGAAAGAAAAATTATTACTATCAGAACCAGATGCTGGCGGTTCCGGTTTTAAATTTGAATTAGATACCTATTTTCATTCTTTTAATTTTGTGAATACTCATGTTATCTGCGATACGTTCAGCAATGTAAATATTAAAGATAATTTGGTTGCAGGGCATGCATTTGTAGCATTTGAAAGTTTAGCAAA
>JAGLDM010000162.1 GCA_023145595.1 Flavobacteriaceae bacterium
CCAAGTGATGCATCAAATCAGTTGGATATGTGGCAAAAAGAAACTTGGAACCCTGAATTGATAGATAAGGAACTTGGATGGGCAGAAGATATAGGATTTAATACAATACGTGTTTATTTACATTACTTTCCATACAGAGATGATAAAGATGGGTTCTTACAACGTATGGATCAGTTTTTAGAAATTTCTACGAAGCATAACATTAAACCAATGTTTATCTTTTTCGATGATGTTTGGTATCCAAATCCAGTTGCAGGAAAACAACCAGATGTAATACCTCATCTTCACAATTCTAATTGGATGCAGTCTCCAGGGGCTGAATACTTGCTACACCCAGAGCGTCATATAGAATTGAAACCATACGTGCAAGATGTAATGAATCGTTATAAAGACGATGATAGAGTATTGCTTTGGGATTTGTATAACGAGCCACAGAATACAAACAACAATTCTTATGGTGAAATGGGTAAAGGGAAAGAGAAATTCTCTATGATGCTTTTAAAAGAAGTTTTTGAGTGGGCTAGAGAGGTAAATCCATCGCAACCGATTACATCTGCACCATGGATTGGCGAATGGGTAGATGAAACAAAAATGACAGAATTCCATAAATTTATGTTCAATAATTCTGATATTATCTCATACCACAACTATGATGATATCGCCAACTTTAAAAGAGTGTCAGAACCATTAAAAAGATATAACCGACCGATGATTTGTACTGAGTATATGGCTCGTGGTAATAACTCGTTATTTGAAACGCATTTACCTTATATGGCCGAAAACAATATTGGCGCTATAAACTGGGGTTTTGTTGCCGGACGTACACAAACTATATACGCTTGGGATTCATGGCTAAAAGAATATACTGCGGAGCCAGAACTTTGGTTTCATGATATTTTTAGACAAGATGGTTCGGTTTACAAGCAATCAGAAGTTGATTTAATAAAGAAACTTACTAGCGAGAAAAACGGAAAGAAATAATTCGAAAAGGATTCGTTTTTTTTGTCAAAAAAAATCAACCTATAAGTTGTTAAAACAGTGTTTAGTATTTTACTAAATACTGTTTATAAACATAACCTTTAATTAAAATCAACAAAATGCAAATTTTATCATTTCTTGGCTTCACTTTTTTAGTCGCAATTATAGCATATCTAGCTACCAGGAAAAACAAAGGCACTTCTTCAGACGGTTACTTTTTGGGAGGTAGAAGTTTAACTGCAGGTGTAATTGCAGGTTCTTTATTACTAACCAATTTATCTACTGAGCAAATGGTCGGATTAAATGGTTCGGCTTATGCAAATGGGTTATCTGTCATGGCATGGGAAACTTTAGCTGCGGTGGCTATGGTAGTAACAGCGTTATTTTTATTGCCGAAATATTTAAAGGGTGGTTTAACTACTGTCCCTCAATTTCTATCAAGCCGATTTGATGTAATGACAAAAACGATGACTTCTGGTCTGTTTCTAACAGGTTACGTGGTAGTATTACTTCCTGTTATTTTATATTCAGGTTCTGTAGCAATTAGCGGAATGTTTGATCTTCCAACATTGCTTGGAGTTACTCAAATACAATCTATTTGGATTTGCGTTTGGGGGATTGGAATTGTAGGTTCGATATATGCCGTATTTGGAGGGTTAAAAGCCGTGGCTGTATCGGATTCAATTAACGCTGTTGGCTTATTAATTGGGGGGGTTTTAATTCCAATTTTGGGACTGATTTACATTGGTGATGGTAATTTTTTGGAAGGGATCTCTATACTAACTAGTAAAAACCCAGAAATGTTCAAATCTATGGGTAGCGAATCTGACCCAGTACCTTTTCATACTATCTTTACTGGTATGATGTTAGTTCAATTATTCTATTGGGGGACCAATCAACAAATTATACAAAAAGCACTTGCTGCTAAAAATCTAGCAGAAGGACAAAAAGGAGTTTTACTAGCATCCTTTATTAAAATATTAGGGCCGCTTATTGTGGTGTTGCCAGGAATTATTGCTTACCATATATTTCCTGATTTACAAGTAGCAGATGAAGCTTACCCAATGTTAGTGAGAAAAGTTTTACCGGCATCTCTTGTTGGGTTTTTTGCAGCAGTATTATTTGGAGCTATTTTAAGTTCATTTAATGGTGCCTTAAATAGTTCTGTTACTTTATTTGGTATTGATATTTACAAACAACACATCAATCCAGAAGCGGATGAAAAAACAGTGGTTAGATACGGAAAAAGATTCGGGGTATTACTAGCTATTGCAGCGATGTTTATTGCTCCACTTATTGCAAATGCAGGTAGTTTGTTTGCGTACCTACAAGAAATTAACGGTATCTACAGCATTCCTATTTTAACCATTTTTATTGTTGGGTTTTTAACTAAAAGAGTACCTGCATTAGCAGCAAAAGTAGCTTTGATTTCAGGATCAATCTTATATATTTTAAGTCAGTTTATCATGCAACCATATTTTCAGGAAAAAGCAGTTGCATTAGCTGAAGCTTCAGGAGTTACAGATGTAGTTGAATTGGGATTAATAGAGGCGAGTGCATATCCTCATTATTTAGATGTAATGGCAATTTTATTTGTATTAAATGTTGCCATAATGTTGGTGATCGGTAAACTAAGACCAAGAGATACAGATTATGTTCAGGAATATACAGAGCAAGTTGATATTACTCCTTGGAGATATACAAAGCAAGTAGGAGTTGCGATTTTTGTTACTGTAGTTAGTGTTTATATTTATTTTGCTTAAGATGATGAATAGAAAATTATTAAAAGAAGTTAAAAAGAGTTTTAAAAAGCATTTTAAAACCAAGCCATTGGTAGTGTTTTCTCCTGGAAGAATAAATTTGATTGGAGAACATACAGATTACAATGAAGGATTTGTCTTTCCTGCAGCTATAAATAAAGGTATTGCATTAGCAATTCAAAAAAGTGATTCAGACAAATGCCAAGTTTATGCAATTGATAAAGAGAAAATGCATGAATTTAGTTTGCAAGACATAAAACCTTTAAATGAAGGTGGTTGGGAGAATTATGTTTTAGGAGTCGTTGCTGAAATTCAAAAATTAGGAATAACACTCGAAAATTTTAATATTTCTTTTGCAGGTAATATTCCTGGAGGAGCAGGTATGTCGTCTTCGGCAGCTTTAGAAAATAGCGTTGTTTTCGGATTGAATGAAATATTCAATTTAGGACTGTCTAAAAGCCAAATGATCTTAATTTCACAAAAAGCAGAACATAATTTTGCTGGTGTTAAATGCGGAATTATGGATCAATACGCAAGTATGTTCGGTAAAAAAAGAAGTGCATTGCTATTAGATTGTAGAACTGTAGAATCAGAAACTTATAAGATAGATTTTAAGAAGTATAAGTTACTTCTAATCAATACAAATGTTAAACACGATTTATCTGAAAGTGCTTATAATGATAGAAGAGAAGTCTGTGAAAACGTTTCGAAAAAATTAAATGTTTTGGCATTAAGAGATGCTTCAAAAGAGATGCTTCAAGAAATAAAAAAGGATATTTCTGAAGAAGACTATCAAAAATCATTATATGTTATTGAAGAGAATGAGCGTGTTAAATTATTTTCAAAAGCAATTCAAGAAGATAATATTGATGCTTTAGGAGAATTATTATATCAATCACATCAAGGTTTAAGTACGCAATATAAAGTGAGTTGTAAAGAATTAGATTTTTTGGTTGATAGAACAAAAGAGAATCCAAATATTTTAGGTGCAAGAATGATGGGCGGCGGCTTTGGAGGTTGTACAATAAACTTGATTGAAAAGAGTGCGACCACTCAATTTAAAAGGGATATATCTAAAGAATTTGAAAAAGAATTTGGTAGAGCATGTTCTATTTATAAAGTAAAACTTTCTAAAGGAACACATGTTGTTTCTTAAAATTAAAAAATAGTAAAATGAATACAAATTTACAAGATTATACACATAAGCGATTTAATATTCTAACAGGCGAATGGGTTTTAGTTTCTCCGCATAGAGCCAAAAGGCCATGGCAAGGGCAGGAAGAAGAAATATCTACGGAGCAAAGGCCTTCTTATGATGAAAACTGTTATTTATGTGCCGGTAATACTAGAACAAGTGGTGAGGTGAACCCAGATTATAAAGATGTATTTATTTTTATGAATGATTTTGCTGCCTTAGAAAAAGAATCAAAAGTATTTTCAATAGATGAAGGTTTAATTAAAGCCAAAAGTGAACAAGGTATATGTAAAGTAATATGCTTTAGTCCAGATCATTCAAAGAGTTTGGCGCAAATGACTGCCGATGAAATTACAAAAGTTGTCGAAATATGGAAAAACGAATACAAATTATTGGGTAGTGAACCCACTATCAATTATGTTCAAATATTTGAGAATAAGGGAGCAGTAATGGGATGCAGTAACCCACATCCACATGGGCAAATATGGAGTCAATCTTCTTTGCCAAACGAAGTCGTAAAAAAAGATAAAACACAACTAGCTTATTTTAATCAAAATAAGAGAAGTTTGTTAGAAGATTATTTACAACAAGAATTAGAATTAAAAGAACGCATCATATTTGAAAATGATGCTTTTGTAGTACTGGTTCCTTTTTGGGCAATATGGCCGTTTGAGACGATGATTGTTCCTAAGAGGGCTCAGAAAGACATAAGTTGTTTAACAAAAAAGGAAGAATCATTATTTGCAGAAGCAATAGCAGTAATTACAAGTTCATACGATAAGATATTTAAGTGCTCTTTTCCTTATTCAAGTGGAATACATCAAGCACCTACCAACAATAAAGATAATAATCATTGGCATTGGCATATGAGTTTTTATCCTCCCTTATTAAGAAGTGCTACGGTTAAAAAGTTTATGGTAGGCTATGAAATGTTTGGTTCACCTCAACGAGATATTACTGCAGAGGTTGCAGCAAAATTGATAAAAGAATTAATAGAAAAATGATTGATAAAAAAACAAAACAAAAAATAATAGTTACTGGTGGATGTGGTTATATAGGATCTCATACAGTAGTTGCGCTGATAGAAAACAATTTTGAAGTTGTTATACTAGATGACTTGTCAAATTCTAATATTACGGTACTAGACAGAATTGAAAAAATAACAGGTATAAAGCCTACATTTATAGAAGTTGATCTAAAAGATATTTCAAGAGTTGAAAATATATTTCGCTATAATAAAGATGTTGCTGCCGTAATACATTTTGCGGCATATAAAGCAGTTTCAGAATCTGTAAAAGAACCTTTAAAATATTATCAGAATAACTTGTATTCGTTAATGAATACATTAATGTCACAGCAAAAACATGGTATAAACAACTTCATTTTTTCCTCATCGGCAACTGTATATGGGAACTCAAAAACACTTCCGATAACTGAAGAAAATGAAGTGCAACGCCCCTTTTCTCCTTATGGGAATACAAAAAAAATTGCTGAAGAAATTCTTGATGATTTGGTAAAATCAGACCCTAACTTTTCCGCCATTTCATTAAGGTACTTCAATCCTATTGGTGCGCATGATTCTGGTTTGATTGGAGAACTTCCAAGTGGTGTGCCAAATAACCTAATGCCATATATTACTCAAACAGCGGTAGGAATAAGAGCAAAATTAATGGTGTACGGGAATGATTATCCAACAAAAGACGGAACACCAATTAGAGATTATATTCATGTCGTGGATCTTGCAGAGGCTCATGTTATTGCAGTGAAACGCTTGCTGAATAATAAACAAGAAGAGCAATTAGAAACGTTCAACCTTGGTACAGGTATTGGATATTCCGTTTTAGAAATTATCAAAGTTTTTGAAAAAATATCAGGGTCAAAATTAAATTATGAAATCACTGGGCGTCGAGATGGTGATGTTCCTCTACTATTTGCATCAACAAACCTTGCAAAAGAAAAATTAGGATGGCAAGCAAAGAGGAAATTAGAAGATATGGTCCTTTCGTCTTGGAAATGGGAGCAGAATATTAGAAAAGTAAAATAATT
>JAGLDM010000163.1 GCA_023145595.1 Flavobacteriaceae bacterium
GGTTTGTATCCTAAATCAGAATTGATTTTCATCACAGCCAACCCAGTTGTAATTCCGAATATTTTTGCCTTTGGATATCTTTGCAATGAATATTCAAAAATAGTTTTTTTTATTCTTTTAGCCAGTCCTTTTTTTCTGTAATCAGGATGAACAATCAATCCGGAGTGAACCACGTATTTTCCGTGCTGCCATTTTTCAATATAACAAAAACCAGCAAATTTATCGCCATCTAAAGCAATAACTGCATTTTTGTTTTTTAATTTGTTAATGATGTATTCAGGGGTCCTTTTTGCAATACCAGTGCCTCTTTCTTCAGCAGAATGTTCGATGGTTTCGCAAATAATATTTGCGTATTTATTATGTGAACTATCAGCAATAATGATATTCATTATAGATGAAATTTGAATTTAAAAATAGTGTTTTGTACTTGTTTTGAGAATGCGGAACTGGACTCACCTAACTCCATAATAGAATAGACCCTTACGGGCGACGACGTAAGCGTGGAAAAAATGTACGTGTATTTAAGTTTTTAACTTTCACGATGCAAAGGTACATTATTATATTTAAGCGTAAAAATATATTCTAAGGAAATCGAAGAATTATTGTTGGTTTTTAATGGATATCCAAGAGTGTAAAAAAAAGGGTAGATAGTTTGCTTAGAATAAATTATGATATATATTTGCATCTTAATAATAAGAGAATGAATTTTAATCAAATACATCATCATTTAAACGTTTCTTTTCAGAGGAGTTAATGATGTTGTGGGTTAAATTCTGAAAATAATTATCGAAAACCCGTCTGAACTATCAGACGGGTTTTTTTAATAAACTTCGATAAGTCAGTTCGGACATAATTAGAATAAAAATGAATAAATTAAAGATTGCAGTACAGAAGTCAGGAAGGTTAAATAAAGATTCTTTAAAATTATTAAAGGATTGCGGAATTTCAATTGAAAATGGTAAAGATCAATTAAAAGCTTCGGCTAGAAATTTCCCACTTGAAGTGTTGTATTTAAGAAATGGAGATATCCCACAATATTTGAGGGATGGCGTTGTAGATCTTGCCATTATTGGCGAAAACACTTTAGTTGAAAAAGGTGAAGGTTTAGAAATTGTAGAACGTTTAGGATTCTCTAAATGTAGAGTGTGTTTGGCAATTCCTAAAGAAATGCAGTATAACGGAATTAGTGATTTTCAAGGAAAACGTATAGCAACTTCGTATCCTAATACGGTAAAGAAGTATTTGAAAGAACAAAATATTGAAGCCGATTTACATATCATTAATGGTTCTGTTGAAATTGCACCAAATATTGGTTTAGCAGATGCTATTTGTGACATTGTTTCTAGCGGAAGCACTTTGTTTAAAAATGGATTGAAAGAAGTTGTTGAAATGTCAGCAAGTGAAGCGGTTTTAACTGTAGGTCCAAATTTATCTGCTGAGAAACAAGAAATTTTAGATACTATTCAATTTCGAATTCAATCGGTTTTAAGAGGTCAAAATTCAAAATATATTTTGATGAATGCTCCGAATGATAAAGTAGATGGTATTTTAGAATTGTTACCAGGAATGAGAAGTCCAACTGTTTTGCCATTGGCACAAAAAGGATGGAGTTCTATTCATACAGTAGTTATTGGGAAACGGAAGTTCTGGGATGTAATTGATGAATTAAAAAATAAAGGAGCAGAGGGAATATTAGTAGTTCCTATTGAAAAAATGGTTATGTAAGACGTCATGCTGAATTTATTTCAGCATCACATATGAGTATATAAATAATGAGGCCATGAAACAAGTTCAGGGTGACGAAATGAAAACAGTATGAATATCACTATAAGTCCAACTAGAAATAACTGGGGTGTTTTAACAAAAAGACCCGAAAAGAAAGCCGCTGATTTATCAAAAATAATTTCTGAAGTTTTTGCAGATGTTGAAGATAAAGGGGATAAAGCATTGTTGTCTTATACAGAGAAGTTTGACAAGGTTGTTTTAAATTCTTTGAAAGTAAGTTCGTCTGAAATCAGAAATGCAGCATCACTTTTATCACAAGAATTAAAAAACGCCATTGCATTAGCGAAAAATAATATTGAAGTTTTTCACAGTTCTCAAATTATAGAAAAACAAGTTGTTAAGACAGCAACTGGGGTGGAATGTTGGCAAGAAATGAGACCTATTGAAAAGATAGGTTTGTATATTCCAGGAGGTACTGCACCGTTGTTTTCAACTATTTTAATGTTGGGGATTCCAGCGAAATTGGCAGGATGTAAGGATATTATTTTATGTACGCCACCAGATTCAAAAGGGAATATTAATCCCGCAATTTTATATGCAGCCGAGTTGGTCGGAGTTACTACAATTTTCAAATTGGGAGGAGTACAAGCAATTGCCTCCATGACTTGTGGAACAGAATCTGTGCCAAATGTGTATAAAATATTTGGGCCAGGAAATCAGTTTGTAACAGGTGCTAAACAATTTGCTTTAACCAAAGGTGTAGCGATTGACATGCCTGCAGGACCATCGGAATTAATGGTAGTAGCAGACAAAAATGCAAGCGCTGCTTTTGTAGCATCAGATTTGTTGTCGCAAGCAGAACACGGACATGACAGTCAGGTGATTTGTGTTTCAGATTCTCTAGAGAAATTAAAAGAAGTAGAAACAGAAGTTGAGAAGCAGTTGGCAGTATTGCCAAGAAAAGATATGGCAACAAGTGCTATTCAAAATTCACAGTTGGTTTTGATTGAGAATTTAAACGATCAAATTGACTTTATTAATGAATACGCACCCGAGCATTTAATTTTAAATGTAGATGATGAAACTATTTATTTGGATAGAATCATCAATTCAGGATCCGTTTTTATTGGGGCTTATACTCCAGAAAGTGCAGGTGATTATGCATCAGGAACCAACCATACGTTGCCAACTAATAGTTATGCAAGAATGTATAGCGGGGTAAATATGGATTCGTTTACAAAGAAAATCACATTCCAGAAGATTACATCTGAAGGGATATTAAATATAGGTCCAGCCATTGAATTAATGGCAGCAGCAGAAGGGTTAGAAGCTCATAAAAATGCAGTGACTTTGCGATTGGAAAGTTTGAAATAAGACGTCATGCTGAACTTGTTTCAGCATCACATCATGTAGTACATAATTAATGAGACCCTGAAACAAGTTCAGGGTGACGAAAATGAAAAAAGAGGAAAACATATCGGCTAAAAAAGTCCTTCCCTTGGGGAAGGATTTAGGATGGGCTGTACAAGATTTCGTTCGAAAGAACATTCAGCAAATGAAAGCCTATTCATCGGCAAGAGATGAGTATGTGCAGTCAGATTCTGAAATGGTTTTTTTAGACGCGAATGAGAACCCGTTTCAAAACGGAGTGAATCGTTATCCAGATCCGAAGCAACAATCTGTTAAAGAATTGTTGTCGGATATAAAAGGAGTTCCGACCAATCAGATTTTGCTAGGAAACGGTAGTGATGAGGTATTGGATTTAATTTTTAGAGCTTTTTGTGAGCCTAAAGAAGATAATGTAATTTTTCTACCACCAACCTACGGAATGTATGGTGTGTTGGCAAATCTGAATAATATTGAGATAAAAGAAGTTTTACTTTCTGAATCGTTTGATTTAAGGGTGAAAGAAACTTTGGAGGTAGCAAATAAAAACTCTAAGATTCTCTTTTTGTGTTCTCCTAATAATCCATCAGGGAATGCTTTTTCTGAAGAAAGCATTCAAGAAATTGTAGAAGATTTTAATGGTTTGGTGGTGATTGATGAAGCTTATATAGACTTTTCATCAAAAGAAAGTTGGTTGAATAAATTGGATAAATATCCGAATTTAATTATTACCCAAACGCTATCAAAAGCATTTGGAATGGCAGGAATTCGATTAGGAATTTGTTATGCTTCCGAAGAGATTATTGAGATTTTGAATAGAATCAAACCTCCGTATAATGTGAATGAATTAACACAACAAAGAGCCAAAGAGCGTTTGTTGAAAATAGAAGATGTACAGTCGGAAATTGTAACGATATTGAAGGAACGCACAAAATTAGAAAAAGCGTTGGAGGAGGTTAGTTTTATCTCAAAAATATATCCATCAGATGCGAATTTTGTTTTGGTTAAGGTTGATGATGCAAGCAAACGATACAATCAATTATTAGAAAAGGGAGTTGTAATCAGGAATAGAACTACGCAACCTTTGTGTGAAAATACTTTGAGATTGACGGTTGGAACATTGCATGAAAATAGGAAGTTGATAGAGGCATTAAAAGATATTGAATAGTATCAAGTAGTGAGTATCTCGTAAATAGACCTGATACCAAAATACCTGATACCAAATACTAGTAATATGAAAAAAGTATTATTTATAGACAGAGACGGAACTCTAGCAATGGAACCACCAGTTGATTATCAATTGGATAGTTTGGAAAAATTAGAGTTTTATCCAAAGGTTTTTCAATACATGAGCAAAATTGCTACTGAATTGGATTACGAATTGGTGATGGTTACAAATCAAGATGGTTTGGGAACAGATTCTTTTCCAGAGGACACCTTTTGGCCTGCTCAAAACAAAGTAATTCAGTCTTTTGAAAATGAAGGTGTTGTTTTTTCTGATATTATTATTGATAAAACATTTCCGCATGAAAATGCTCCAACGCGAAAACCAAGAACGGGTTTGTTGACGAAATACATCAATTCAGAGGACTATGATTTAGAAAATTCATTTGTGATTGGAGATCGTTTAACGGATATCGAATTAGCGAAAAATTTAGGAGCAAAAGGAATTTTCATCAATAATGTTGAAGGATTGGCTACTGAAGAGTTGTCTGTTAAAAAATCAGAATTGGAAGATGTGATTGCATTAGAAACTACTGATTGGAAAACGATTTATGAGTTTTTAAAGTTGAATGACAGAACTGCTGAAATTACTCGAAACACCAACGAAACTAAGATTTATATTAAAGTAAATTTAGACGGAACAGGTAAAAGTGATATTTCAACAGGAATTGACTTTTTTGATCACATGTTAGATCAAATTTCACGTCATGGAAATATGGATTTAACCATTCAGGTTCAAGGCGATTTAGAAGTGGATGAACACCACACTATTGAAGATACAATGATTGCCTTAGGTGAAGTTTTTGCCGAGGCTCTTGGAAATAAATTAGGAATTGAACGTTACGGATTCTGTTTGCCAATGGACGATTGTTTGGCACAGGTAGCCATTGATTTTGGAGGACGTAATTGGTTGGTTTGGGATGCAGAATTCAATAGAGAAATGATTGGTAAAATGCCAACAGAAATGTTTTTACACTTGTTTAAATCTTTTACAGATGGCGCCAAATGTAATTTAAATATTAAGGCTGAAGGCGAAAATGAACACCATAAAATTGAAGGGATTTTTAAAGCTTTTGCAAAAGCAATTAAAATGGCCGTTAAAAGAGATCCTGAAAAAATGATTTTGCCATCAACAAAGGGAATGCTTTAGGCCCATCCCGACCTTCCCAAAGGGAAGGAGTTTTAATTTAGGTTAGAAATAAAATGAATACACAAAAAACAAATAACGAATCCTCCCCCTCAGGGGGAGTCGGAGGGGGCTTAGTAATAATTGATTACGGTGCAGGAAATGTAAAATCGGTTCAATTTGCTTTGGAACGATTAGGTTATGAGGCAGTTTGCACAAATGATGCGGAAGTAATTCGAGCAGCGGATAAAGTGATTTTCCCTGGAGTTGGAGAGGCTCAAAGTGCTATGATAGAAATAAAGAAGTTTGGGTTAGATAAAGTGATTCCGAATTTAAAACAACCCGTTTTAGGGATTTGTTTGGGAATGCAATTGATGTGTCGTTTTTCAGAAGAAAACAATACAGACTGTCTGAATATTTTTCCGATTGATGTTTTGAAGTTTGACGAGCAATTAAAAGTTCCTCAGATTGGATGGAACGTCATTAATCATTTAGAAGGTGATTTGTTTGATGGGGTAAAGAATGATTCGTATGTATATTATGTGCACAGTTATTATGTTCCAGTCAATGAAAACGCCATTGCCCTTACTGATTACGGAGTGCAATATGCCGGAGCCATACATAAAGATAATTTTTACGCTTGCCAATTTCATCCAGAGAAAAGTAGTGATATTGGAGAGCAGATTTTGAAGAATTTTATCGACTTAAGTTAGGAGTACGACATTATCCTACAAGGTTTCTAAAACCTTGTAGGTATTAATTTTGATAAATCATCTGTATTGCTTTAGTTGGATTCACAATGTTTTTTTGATAGTTCTTAAAAACAACATTTTAAAAATTAAATGGATAACTCTATAAATAAAAGAAAAATGAAAAACA
>JAGLDM010000164.1 GCA_023145595.1 Flavobacteriaceae bacterium
TGCCAAATGACATGATTGCCTAGAAAACTCCGATAATTCCTGCATCGGATACAATGCCGCTCTTCTTAAAGAGTTTAGTAGAGGGTGTCTATGGGATAAATAATATAGTTTTAATGATAATTTGTATTTTCCGGAAACTTCATTTTTTACAATATAGCCTCTCTCATTAAGACAAACTAACATTCTATAAATTTCATTTGGTTTCCTTTCTATGCCTGATGCAATTTCTGTTTGGGATTGCGCAATTGCTTGTAAAGACAAATATTCAATTATATCGAGTCCCTTGTCTAATGCGGGGGATTGGTATGTAGCCATTTCTTAATTAAACAATAAAAGTTAAATAAATATGATACCTGCAATATTAATCAAAATTATGGAGATTCTAAAATCATTCTTTTTTTACAATTATCCATCTGTATATAAATAATTTATTTATATTTGAATGATATAAATCTATGATTCCAGCAAATTCTTTATTAGGCACAGCTTTACACGCTATTGGCGGAATTTCTGCATCCACTTGTTATTTACCTTTTCAAAAAGTAAAAAAATGGTCTTGGAATAGCTATTGGTTGATACAGGCTACTTTTGCCTGGTTGGTTTTTCCATTGGTTGTTGGTTATTTTACCGTTCCTGATTTATGGCAGGTTTTTGCTGAATCTCCTTCTTCGGTAATGTTAAATGCCTTTTTGCTGGGCGCTGTTTATGGTTTTGGAGGTATGGCTTTTGGTTATGCCATAAAATATATAGGATTTTCATTGACCTATACTATTTCCATTGGTTTATCGGCCGTATTGGGTACCATTGTTCCCTTGATCATTCATGGTACACTGCTAACACAGTTTTCAAAACCTGGAGGAACAATTGTACTTATTGGAATGATATTGTCATTGTTGGGAGTTGTTCTATGCGGATGGGCAGGATATAAAAAGGAAAAAGATTTAAAGGAAGCAAAAGATTTTGACGTCAGTGCCTTTAATTTAAAAAAAGGTTTACTACTTGCTGTTTTTGCAGGAGTGTTCTCAGCAATTTTTGGAGTTTCATTAGAGTTGGGAGCTCCCGTAGCAGAAATTGCTGGCCAACATGGCGCTGGGCATTTTGAGGGCAATGCAAATTTATTACTTTCCACATCGGGCACATTTGTCACCAACTTTATCTGGTTTATGGTTATTAGCTTTAAGCAAAAAACAATTAAAGAATTGGTGTCAATAAAAACCATTGGAGCGAATGTTTGGATTCAAAATTTAGCCTTGTCCATTCTAACTGGGGGATTATGGTACTTTCAATTTTTCTTCTATGGCTTAGGTCATGTACGTATGGGCAATTTTAAGTTTGCCAGTTGGGCAATTCATATGTCGATGCTCATATTCTTTAGCTATTTGGTAGGCGTATTGATGAAAGAATGGAATAAAGTAACGAAAAACACTTATTTAACCTTGATTTTCGGATTGGTGGTCCTAGTTATTTCTTTTGTAGTAATTACCTATGGAGGCATGCTGGGTACCGAAACAGAAATAGCACTTGTAAAATAAAGATGAAAGATCAAATACACTTAAAAGGAATTGCTTGGAATCATACACGTGGCTTTACGTCTGTAGTTGCCACTGCACAGCGATTTGAAGAATTAAATCCAAATGTGAGAATTACTTGGGAAAAAAGATCTCTACAAGCATTTGCAGATGCTTCGCTAGATGAATTGACAGATAACTACGATTTGTTAATTATGGATAACCCACATGTTTCAATAGCTGCACGTGATCATAATCTTTTAGCTTTTGATGATTATTTAAGTGCTGAATTTATTGAAGAATTAGCCAATAATAGTGTTGGAAAATCACATGCTAGTTATAATGTAGATAACAAACAATGGACATTAGCAACAGATGCGGCTACACCCATTGCTACTTGGAGAGAAGATTTAGTAAGCCAACAGAACATTCAAATTCCTAAAACCTGGGAGGAGTTGTTGCAATTGGCAAAAGCAGGAAAAGTAGCTTTTGCATCGATACCTATAGACACTTTAATGCACCATTATATGTTGTGTATAGCATTGGGTAGCTCTGTTTTTAAAAGTAAAATAGAAGTAGCTCCTCGTGCTATTATGATAGAAGCAATAAAAATGTATAAAGAACTTGTCCATTTGGCTCCCTCCTATTGTTTAGAAATGAATCCAATACAGATAGCTGAATTAATGACAAAAACAGATGATATTGTGTATAGTCCATTCAATTATGGATATTCCAATTATTC
>JAGLDM010000165.1 GCA_023145595.1 Flavobacteriaceae bacterium
TGGTGGTTAAGAGAATTTCCAATGGATTTAATAGATTGGAAAGTGGACAATTCACATAGAAAGGATTTAATTAAACTTGAACCTAATTTTAGAAATCAAACGTATACAGAAGTATTGCCTCAAGATGAACGTGTATTAGGTATGCATAATGGTGCTTATCGAAATGATGGTGGTAGTGGAGGCGAAAGAGAATATTCACCATACTTATACTTAATGCCATATTGGGCAGGAAGATATGTAGATGCTATTAGTGAAAAAAAATCGAATTAATAGATGTGTTACATTGAGTATACAAGACATTGAAATCCGTTAATAATTCCGTTTATAACATAGCGCTAGGAATGATAGCATTTGATATTTCACAAAAAAACTATCCATAAAAAATGAGTAGCATACTACCAAATTTGAGAATAATTCAAGTTAAAATTTAATGTATTTATTACTTTAAAAATGAATTTTTTAAAATTATTGTTATGTAATTTTGAAGAATGTAAATTAAAACTCAAAAATCAACTATTATTAAATTTTATACTATTATGAAAATCAAACAACAATTAATATTATTCGCTGCAATTCTTTTTTTAATAGGATGCAAACAAGATACGATTACACAATCAAAGTATAATTCGGATATCGCTATTATAAAAACCGAATTCCACAATGCAAATTCAAAAACAGTATTAGTAGCTGCTCACAGAGGTGCACATATAGATAACTTTGAAAATTCTATTGAGTCTATTCATCATGCGATCGCATTGGGTGTAGATATTGTAGAATTAGATGTGCGAACTACCAAGGATGGTTATTTGGTATTAATGCATGATTCGCATATTGATCGAACAACAACTGGTAAAGGAAAAGTAGAAGATTTGACTTTTGCAGAATTGAGGACTTACAAATTAACAGGTGATTATGGAAGAGTGAGTGAAGAAACGATCCCTACATTTGAGGAAGCCTTGAATGAGATTAAAGGAAAAATAATGTTTGACATTGATATGAAAACGGACAATGTAGAAGGAATGGTTGCGATGGTTGAAAAAACAGGAACCAATGCTGATGTTTTCTATTTTGATAATGATTACCATCAGTTAGATGCTATCATAAAAATGAAAAGTTCTTCTAAACTAATGCCAAGAGCGTATTCTTATAAAATGGCTGATTCTGCTATTGTTAGATATTCTCCCGCTATTGTACACATTGGCCCTGATTTTTATACCGAAGAATTAACAAAGATGCTTCGCCAAAATAATGTCAGGGTCTGGATCAATTCTCTGGGTAGGAATGATGCCCTTATTCGCTATGGAGATGGAGAAAAAGCCTTAGAAATTTTGATTGGAAAAGGAGCAAATGTCATTCAGACTGATGAGCCCGATATGCTATTGCAACTATTAAGGTATAAAGGACTACATCATTAAAAAGGAAATAATAGATGTTAATTCACAAAAACAGAAAACTTAAAATTGTACTGAACTTGTTCGCTATTGTACTATTTGTTGTACTTGTAATATCATGCAATCCCAAAACTTCTGAGCCAACTTCCGAAATACATATAATTCCAGAGCCCTTAGAATTAAAGGTTACTAAGGGGAATTTTAACTTTAATGAACAAACAGTCGTTATTGTAAATTCCAATAACAAAGAAATTGAACAAGTAGCAAATTACTTTGTAGAACAGTTCAATCTTGCAAGTGGAAGTTCGCTTAAAATCTTCGTTTCTTCTGAAAACAATAGTCCTAGTAATTCTATAATTTTTACAGATAAAAATGTAGATGACACTTTAGGTAATGAAGGTTACTCTCTTCAAAGTGATGCAGACAAAATTATTTTAAGAGGATCATCAAATGGATTGTTTTATGCAGTACAAACTTTATTTCAACTATTGCCTGCTGAAATTTATAATTCAGAATCCGTAGAAAATATAGATTGGAAAATTGCAGCGGTTCAAATAAAAGACAAACCTCGATTCGCATGGCGTGGAATGCATTTAGATGTAGGGCGGCATTTGTTCCCCGTATCTTTTATCAAAAAATACATCGATTATATAGCAATGCACAAAATGAATGTTTTTCATTGGCATTTAACAGAAGATCAGGGTTGGCGTATTGAGATAAAAAAATATCCGTTGTTAACAACAATTAGTTCTAACCGAAAAGGGTCTCAAATACCACTTACAAATGAAATTGATTCAATTCCTTATGGTGGTTTTTATACACAAGATGAAATAAGAGAAGTTGTTGCTTATGCCAAAAAAAAGTTTGTAACTGTAGTTCCTGAAATTGAAATGCCAGGTCATTCTATTGCGGTACTTGCCGCATATCCAGAACTCTCTTGTACAGGAGGTCCTTATGAAGTTCGAACCAAATGGGGACATATTAAAGAAATATACTGTGCAGGCAATGAGGACACATTTACTTTTCTTGAAAATGTTTTAACAGAAGTATTGGATCTATTCCCTTCTGAATATATCCATATTGGCGGTGATGAAGCTCTAAAAGACCTATGGAAAGAATGTTCAAAATGCCAAAAAAGAATACAAAAAGAAGGTTTAAAAGACGAACACGAATTACAAAGTTATTTTATATC
>JAGLDM010000166.1 GCA_023145595.1 Flavobacteriaceae bacterium
CTGATATTCTTTCTTGCCTTGCATACAAAAAGATACGAAATTTAAACTAATTTTAATATCTTGTACAACAGACACAATGTGTAAACGCAATAAAGGCATGAATTTCCGATTAGGAAATTCATGCCTTTTTAATAAATTAGACATTGATTCAAATTATTTCAAAAATCTATCAGAAGGACAAAATTCAGCGCTTCTTCATATTTTTGATAATCCTTGGGTATGCAATTTAAACTCTGCCTTTTCTATTGTCTAAAGTCTAACGACTCATATCTTATAAGTGAATCACTTCATCATAGGCAGCAGCAACTGCTTCCATTACGGCCTCACTCATAGTTGGGTGCGGGTGAATTGTTTTTAGCACTTCATGTCCTGTAGTCTCCAATTTTCTTCCTAAAACAGCTTCAGCAATCATATCGGTAACTCCGGCACCAATCATATGACATCCTAACCATTCACCATATTTAGCGTCAAAAATAACTTTTACAAATCCTTCTGTGTTTCCAGCGGCAGTTGCTTTTCCAGATGCAGAGAATGGGAATTTTCCAATTTTCAAATCGTATCCTGCTTCTTTTGCTTTTGCTTCGGTATATCCAACACTTGCAATTTCTGGCGAGGCATACGTACATCCAGGAACATTGTTATAGTCAATTGCTTCTGTATGTAACCCTGCTAATTTTTCAACACAGGTAATTCCTTCTGCAGAAGCAACATGTGCCAAGGCTTGACCTGGAACAACATCACCAATTGCGTAATAGCCAGGCATATTTGTTTGATAAAAATCGTTTACTAAAATTTTATCACGGTCAACCACAATGCCAACATCTTCCAATCCAATATTTTCAATATTTGATTTAATTCCGACTGCCGATAATAATATATCTGCTTCTAAAGTAATTTCGCCTTTCTTAGTTTTTACCGTTGCAACAACTCCATCTCCAGAAGTATCAACACTTTCAACTGAAGAACTTGTCATTACTTTAATTCCTGATCTTTTCAATGATTTTTTAAATTGTTTTGAAATATCGATGTCTTCAACCGGAACCACATTTGGCATAAACTCAACAATAGTAACTTTAGTTCCCATTGAATTGTAAAAATGTGCAAATTCAACTCCGATGGCACCAGAACCTACCACAATCATCTTTTTTGGTTGCGATGGTAAACTCATCGCTTCACGGTATCCGATTACTTTTTTACCATCTTGCGGTAAATTTGGCAATTCTCTACTTCGAGCACCCGTTGCAATAATGATATTATCAGCACTGTATTCTGTAGTATTTCCTTCAGCGTCAGTGACATCTACTTTTTTACCGGTTTTTATTTTTCCGAAACCGTTAAGAATATCAATTTTGTTCTTTTTCATCAAAAATTGAACACCTTTACTCATTCCTTCAGCAACACCACGACTTCGTTTTATAACGGCTTCAAAATCTTTATCAATAGCTTCTGCCTTTAATCCGTATTGATCTACATGCTTTAAATAATCATATACTTGCGCACTTTTTAACAAGGCTTTTGTAGGAATACAGCCCCAGTTTAAGCAGATACCTCCAAGGTTTTCTTTCTCAACAATGGCAACTTTGAATCCGAGTTGTGATGCTCTAATTCCGGTTACATATCCTCCAGGTCCACTTCCGATAATGATGATGTCGTATTTCATGTGTTCTTTGTTTATTGTTTTT
>JAGLDM010000167.1 GCA_023145595.1 Flavobacteriaceae bacterium
ATTTATCGGTTAGAAAAAGAGTTAAGTATATTAAAAACAGAAAAAGATAAGCAAACTCCAAAAGTTAAATTGGAATTAAAATAAAAGCATGAGTCAAAAGCAACAAACAATACAAAATAAAATCTCACTTTCGGGTGTAGGGCTTCATACAGGAAGAAAAGTTACAATGACTTTTAAGCCAGCTCCTATAAATTACGGGTATGCATTTATGAGAATAGACCTTGAAGGTGCACCTATTATTGAAGCAAAGGCAGACTATGTTGTAACCACTCAAAGAGGTACAAATCTTGAGAAAAACGGAGTACATATCAATACTTCAGAACATGTTTTGGCAGCAGCGTACGCTTTAGGGATAGATAATTTGTGTATTGAGATGGATTCTCCAGAGCCACCAATTATGGATGGATCTTCAAAATTTTTTATTGAAGCACTTGAAAAAGGAGGTATATGTGAACAAGAAGCCGAACGCAAAGAGTATGTTGTTACAGAAATAATCTCATATAAAGATCAAAAAACAGGTAGTGAAATTATTTTAATGCCTTCGGATGAATATCAAATAACAACTATGGTTGATTTTGGTACAAAAATTTTGGGAACCCAGAACGCTACGCTTAATAAATTATCAGATTTTAAAGAGGAAATAGCGAATGCTAGAACCTTTAGTTTTCTACATGAAATTGAAATGTTACTCAATAATGATTTGATTAAAGGAGGTGACTTAAACAATGCTATTGTTTATGTTGATAAAGAAATTTCTAACGAAACTACCGAGAAATTAAAGAAGGTATTTAATAAAAAGAATATTTCTGTAAGTCCGAATGGTATTTTAGATAATCTAACATTGCATTGGGCAAATGAGGCGGCTCGTCATAAATTATTAGATGTTATTGGTGATTTGGCTTTAGTTGGAACTCGAATTAGAGGGAAAATAATAGCGAATAAGCCGGGGCATTTGATCAATACCACGTTTGCAAAGAAGTTGACTAAAATCATTAAAATAGAGAAAAGAAATAAAGTTCCCCAATATAATTTGAGTTTACCTCCATTGATGGATATTCATAAAATTATGGATATTTTACCTCACCGTCCACCATTTTTGCTGATAGATAGGATAATAGAATTGTCTGACAAGCATGTTGTTGGTATGAAAAATGTGACAATGAACGAAGGTTTTTTTATTGGGCATTTTCCAGAAGCACCAGTAATGCCAGGAGTATTACAAGTTGAAGCAATGGCTCAATGTGGTGGAGTTTTAGTGTTAAGTACAGTTCCAGACCCTGAGAACTATTTAACATATTTCATGAAAATGGATAAGGTGAAATTTAAGCAAAAAGTATTACCAGGAGACACCTTAATTTTTAGTTGTGAATTAATTACTCCTATTAGAAGGGGAATTTGTCACATGCAAGCGTATGCATATGCAAATAACAAATTGGTGGCTGAAGCGCAATTAATGGCTCAAATAGTAAAAAAATAAAGTTTTAATCAAGTATTTAATACGTGTTAAGTCACTGAAATAATGATTCTTGCAATCATATTTTACTTAAATTAATAAATTTTAAGAAATGAACCAACCATTAGCATATATACATCCTGGTGCAAAAATTGCACGTAATGTTGTAGTAGAACCATTTACTACCATTCATAATAATGTAAAGATTGGATCTGGAACATGGATAGGCTCAAATGTCACCATTATGGAAGGTGCACGTATTGGGAAAAATTGTAGAATTTTTCCAGGTGCAGTAATTTCTGCTATTCCTCAAGATTTAAAATATGAAGGTGAAGATTCCTTAACCGTTATTGGAAATGATGTAACGATTAGGGAGTGTGTTACCGTAAATAGAGGTACAAAAGCCTCTGGGGAAACAGTGATTGGAGATAATAGTTTAATTATGGCAACTGCTCATATTGCTCACGATTGTGTTATTGGTAAATCTGCAATTATTGTAAATGGAGTTGCTTTGGGAGGTCATGTTATTATTGGAGATTTTGCTATAATTGGCGGGCATTCAGGAATTCATCAATTTATTCACATTGGAGATCATGCAATGGTTTCTGGTGGGTCTTTGGTTCGAAAAGATGTTCCACCTTATACAAAAGCAGCGAAAGAACCACTTTCTTATGTTGGTATAAACTCCATCGGATTAAGAAGAAGAGGTTTCAAAAAAGAAAAAATTAGAGAGATTCAAGATATTTATAGAATTTTATATCAAAAAACATATAATAATTCTCAAGCTCTAGGTATTATTGAAGCCGAAATGGAGGCAACTACAGAAAGAGATGAAATTATATTATTTATAAAGAATTCACAACGTGGAATTATGAAAGGATATTTCACAAGTTAAAAATTAAATAAAATTAAAAATGGCAACTACATCAGATATTAGAAATGGATTGTGTATAAAATACAATAACGATATTTATAAAGTAATAGAATTTTTGCATGTAAAACCAGGAAAAGGACCTGCATTTGTAAGAACGAAATTAAAAAGTGTTACCAATGGAAAAGTGATAGATAACACATTTCCTGCAGGAAGAAAAATAGAAGATGTTAGAGTTGAAACTCATAAATTTCAATATTTATATGCGGATGGTGATACATTCCATTTTATGAATACGCAGGATTATGATCAAATCACACTTCAAAAAGAGGTGTTAGATGCCCCAGATTTGTTAAAGGAGGGAGAGGTTGTAACGATTATCATTAATTCTGAAGATAACATGCCTTTGTCGGTTGAAATGCCACTAAGTGTTATTTTAGAAGTAACTCATACAGAGCCTGGAGTTAAAGGTAATACAGCAACAAATGCTCTGAAACCTGCAACTGTAGAAACAGGTGCAAGAATAAATGTCCCATTATTTATTAACGAAGGAGATAAAATTAAAATTACGACAGAAAAAGGGTTGTATCAAGAAAGAGTGAAGTCATAATGAAGTTTCAAAAGGAACAAACATTAAAGGAGATTGCAGAAA
>JAGLDM010000168.1 GCA_023145595.1 Flavobacteriaceae bacterium
TCATTTGAAGAAATGGAAGAAGCTGTTGAATTGGGTGTGAAAATTACTTTAGACAATTTATCTATTTTAGAAAAATTCGGAAAGAAGTATCCTGAAATTCCTGTTTGCATTAGAGTCAACCCACATGTAATGGCAGGTGGAAACCACAAAATTTCTGTTGGTCATATTGATTCTAAATTCGGAATATCGATTTATCATGTAAAAAACATCAAAGAAATTATTGCAAAAACGGGGACTGTCGTAAACGGAATCCACATGCATACAGGATCTGACATTTATAATATTGACGCATTTATTCAGGCTACTGAAATTCTATTAGGAGTTGTAAAAGAATTTGATGCAATTGAGTATGTTGATTTTGGTAGCGGATTCAAAGTACCTTATAAAGACGGTGATATAGAAACCGATATTGAAAAAATGGGTGAACGTATCGGGAAACGCTTTAACGAGTTTTGTACTGAATACGGAAAAAAATTAACCTTAATTTTTGAACCTGGAAAGTACTTGGTAAGCGCTTCTGGAAGTTTATTGGTAAAAGTAAATGTAATAAAAGCAACTCCTAATTCTGTTTTTGTAGGTGTTGATAGTGGTTTGAACCATTTAATCAGACCAATGATGTATGATTCATATCATCACATTACAAATATTTCTAATTCAGATGAAACTGAACAGAAAATCTATTCTGTAGTCGGTTATATCTGTGAAAACGACACTTTTGGTGCGAATAGAATAATGAATGTCGTTTCAGAAGGCGATATTTTACAAATACACAATGCTGGGGCCTATAGTTTCTCTATGGCATCTAATTACAATTCGCGATACCGTCCTGCAGAAGTAATGACCTATCATAAAAAAGACTACCTTATTAGAGAACGTGAAACTTTTGAGGATTTGATTAAAAATCAAATTGATATAGAACTTTAAATAAATCCTGCTTTCGCAGGATTTATAGTTTATTAACACTAAAAACGGAGGCTAAATAATCACGCTCTTCAACACCTCAATAACCGCATCAATCTCTTCTTTAGTATTGTACTTGCTGAAAGAAAAACGTATGGAAGTTTTTTGAGCCTCTTCTTTAGATAAAATTGTATTCAGCACATGAGAACCTCCTAAACTACCACTCTGACATGCGCTACCACCAGAAACGGCTATCCCTTTTAAATCTAGTGTGAATAACAACATCGCACTTTCTACAGGAAAACGAACATTCAAAATAGTGTCATTACTTAAAGCCTTATTTTGTGGGTCTCCATTAAATTCTACATCTGAAATATGCTTTAATAACTGCTCAATAAAATAGAATTTTAATTCAGAAATATAAGAACTGTCTAATTCTAAATTGGAATAAGCTAATTCCAAAGCCTTGGTCATCCCTACAATACCATGCACATTTTCTGTACCAGCACGCGCACCTCTTTCTTGAATTCCCCCTGTTAAAATTGGTTTTACACCAAATCCTTTCCTAAAATATGCAAATCCAACTCCTTTTGGACCATGAAACTTATGTGCACTGGCTACGGCAAAGTCTATTGTGTATTCTTGCAAATCAACTTTATAATGCCCAAAAGCCTGTACAGCGTCAGAGTGAAACAATGCGTTATTTCCTTTACATAATTGGGCTACTTTTTTAACATCGAGTATCGTTCCTATTTCGTTATTCACAAACATTAAACTCACCAAGGTTTTTTTATCACTTTGCTGAAGTAACAACTCCAAATGATTCAAATCTATAACACCTTTTTTATCAACATCTACATAGTACACCTCTACATCATTTTCATTTTTTAAATCGTCAATAGTGTGTAAAACTGCATGATGTTCAATTTTTGATGTAATTATTCTTTTAACATTTAAATTCCAAACAGCATTACGCAAAATCATATTATCTGCTTCACTACCTCCTGAAGTAAAAACAATTTCACTTGCAGTAGCATTAAACAATTTAGCAATAGTTTTTCGACATTTCTCTACAGCCGATTTTGCTGTTCTACCGAATTGATGCATTGACGACGGGTTTCCATAATTGGTTTGCATCGATTTTGTTATTACATCAATAACACTTACATCTATAGCGGATGTTGCAGCATTATCTAAATAGATTTTGTTCATACTACAAAGTAACAGAAATTAATTTACTCTTTCATTTAAAATTATTGTTTAAAACACTTATTTTTGTTGCTGTAAATCTGATTCAATGAATAAATTACTTATCCTTTTTTTATGCGTAAGCCTTTGGTCTTGTGACGATGGAGATCTAGATATCCCAGCCTTTGAATTTGAAGAGGAGGTTTACAATTGCGATGTAAAAAACAATAGTTACACTTTATTTCGATTGGGTGTCGCCGAAGGAATTATAGTAACACTGCCAGCAGATATTTTTAAACCCGAAGTTACAACAACTCCTATTGAAGTTTTAATAACTGCTGAAAACGTTGTTTACAGAATCTTTAATAGTACCGTTTCTCCTAGTTATTTTTGTAATGATATTCCACCAACAACACCAACAATTAAATCTAATTGGACAGGTACTCCTGGTGCTAGCAACAAAATATTAATTGAATCTATTGAAGAATTTGATAATTCGAATGTATTAATTGGTTATCGTAAAATTATCACCTTTCAAAATCTAAAAGTAGAAAATAACGGTCAATATATGTCTTTTGAAGAAGGTGATTTTGGTGAAACCGTAATCTTACTTTAATTATTTGCCTGAAGAATATAAACCTCGGTAGCTCCCATTCCGTATTTTTGATAAGACGCTTCTGACACTTTTACATCATATCTATTAAAAAGATATCTCAACTCTTCTTTCAGAACTCCCTCTCCAACTCCGTGAATAAAAACAACTCTCGGAATTCTGTTTTTTATAGCAAATTCTAATTTGTATTTTGCGGTATCTACTTGCAAAGATAATTTATCATAATTATCCATTCCACGCGTACTTTTGGTTAATTTATCTAGATGTAAATCAACTTCCATCGGTGGAATTTCACCTTTACTCCTTTTAATCTTAATTCCTTTTCTTTTTTTAACAGTATCGGTTTTGTTTGATAAATGCTGAGAAATAATTACCGTTTTGGCAATTTCTGATTGCTCCTCACCTATCTTTACTAATTCTTGGGGCAAAAACTCCATCACAAACCCTTCAGAAGTTTCTACCTGTACCATATGCGACGATGTCACTTTTATAACTTTGCCCTTAACAGCATCATCTAAAACAACTACCCTATTTCCTTTTTCAAAACTCATTAAAACTACCTTTTATAAAAAACATGATGCACTATCAATTTACCTTCCGAACCTTTTACGTGGCTAACACCCAACTAAATTTTTATGCTTTTATCATAAGGAATTGAGTCTAAAATATGCTCAATAACCGCAATACGTGCTGAAGTTTTTCTGTTTGCTCTAATAATTTTAAAACTTTGATGATCTTTCACTTTCGCAAACATCTTATCTTTATAAAACGTGTATTCATCCCATAATTCTTGTGCGGA
>JAGLDM010000169.1 GCA_023145595.1 Flavobacteriaceae bacterium
GATTGTGGTTTTTGTCCATCAGAAAAAGTAGTTTTAAACACAAAACTAACATTAAACTCTTTTGATAAATCTAAATTTGAAAAGGGGATTTTAATATATGTTGGGAGAGTAACATCCCTTGAAAATACGGCCCCGTCTTTTTTAAATACAATATTACTATACTCAGCACCATTAATATTTTTTTTAGTAAGGTCGTTTTCAAATATTAAAAAATCATTTATTTTTTGTTTTTCAATTTTTTCTTTTTTAGGCATAATTGCCTTATCTTGATTTTTCTTACACGAAAAAGCACTCATAATAACGAATGCTAATAATAAGCCATATTGGACTTTTACACATAACAATGTTAACCTTTTTCTAAATCCCATTATTTTTTTAATCATTTTTGTTTAAATATTCTTGATTCCTTTCGTTATCATGGATCAACAACTCTTTTAGTATAAATAAATAGATAACTATAGACGGGTATGCAAAAAAATTACCTGCTACAAACACAATAACCAATAATAAAGACAATAACAACTTGACTTCTAAATTTGTTTTAAAGGTAAAAAACGATTTATAATACAAATACAAGTACAAGCCCCCTCCTATAATTCCTAAAAAATAAAAAACATCAATAAAGTCCATCTGAGATTTAGTAGACAAATCCGTAACACCTCCAAACAAAAAATTTTTAAACTCCCAATTATCCTTAATAAAAGGCAATGTTTTCTCTAAAAACAATTTATCTCTGTATGACATAATTGAAGTAAACAGTCCTTGGCTCTCCCTAATATTATTAAATATACTTATTTGAAAGAAAAAAATATAAAAAACAATGATAAATGTGAGTATAAAAAAAACAATGATGATTTGTTTTTTAACTAAACTATACCGCCATATATATAAGGCTATTAAAAAAAAACTAAAGAGGTATAAAGATTTGGTTCCTACTAAAAATATTGGCAATAAAATAAGCATATTAATATAACGCCTAAATAGATTTTTCTTATACCTTATTAATAAAAATATCATTGTTAATGAATACACATAAGTACTGACTGCAGAAGAAACAAATATGCCATTGTAACCAAAACGCCCACCTAAGTAGGATTTAAAAACACTTATATTAAATATAAATCCCAATAACACCAGTAACGTATTAAATAACATTACATATTCAAAAACATTAAATAACAAGACTCTTTGAGTACTCTTTAATTTAAATGTAGAAAAAAAAATAAAAAAAATTATTGGATAAATTAATTTAACAAAATGAATTAAAATAGCCTTTTGCTCTAAACAAACATCATAATAAGTAAAACAAAAAAAAAGAAATAAAAACCCTACTCCTAACAGCTTATTAGGGGTTTTAATAAAAAGCGCTAATGAAAACAACCCTAAAACACTTCCTTTTATGACTTGTAACAAAATTGATGTTCCTTGTCCTGAAAAAAGTGAAATTTTAAAATATGTTTCAGAAGCAACTAAACATATAAATAACAGTATAACGCTATTATTTACTAAAAAAGTAAAATACTTATTACCCTCTATAACTTTGCCCATATAATCTACAAATCTATTGTTTTCCTATATTAATCTTGCTTTGCATCTAGAAAAAAGAAAAAACTATTAAAAAAACAAAAAAATACAATTCCTAATTGCAGGTTTAAAATATTTTCAGTTAAAGACACCACAACGATCATTACCATAAAGTTAAAATGCAACAAGTTTCTGTTTTTAATTGCATAAACCATCGAATAAAAATACACAAACAACAACACAAACAAACCAACCAAACCTCCTCTTGCATAATTATTAAAATATTGACTATGTGTTTGATAATCTTGTTTAGAAAAATCTGTTAAACCTTTACTTAAATAGCAATCGTTTAATAACTTTTGAGTAGTTCCAAAACCATTCCCAAAAAGATAATTCTCATTCCCTACTTCAACTGCACAATCCCAAATTTGAAAACGTGGTGCTAAACCTCCATTATAGTTATTATCCTTCCCCTTATCACCATATTTTGCATATTGATAACTTTCCTTCAAACCAAATGTCATATCTACCATACGCTCTTTGACAATAGGAACAAAAACAAATACCAATATGGGTGTCGCGACAATAATAGATAAAATTAATATTCTCTTTTTAATTTCTGTTTTTCTAAATTTAGAGAAAACTAATATTAAAATAATTAACATTAAACTAACTAATGCTATACGACTCCCTAAAAGAAATACATTTACCCCTAAAAAAACTAAAATTAGCACCTTTAAGATAACTCTACCTTTATTTAATAAAAAAGAAAGAAAAACTACAGCAAACGCCAGACACAAATACATTCCTAAATATGTTGGATGTATATGTAAAGCCTCTGTATAGTCATAATAAGTAAAAAAATACCAGTTTATAGTTGAAAAATCAGGTTTATAGTTAATTTGTCTATAAAAAGCAACAATTAAAAGAAATAAAGAATAACTTATAGCAGAAATCACCAAAGTTCTTAATACTATTCTAACTTCTTTTTTCTTAATCCAAGGCTTTAAATAAAAAAATAATAGAGCGAATATAATTAGAGGCAAAGACCTAACAACATTTTTAGAAAAACTATCCCAATCAGAATAAAACCCTTGTAATAGAATAAATAAAAAGGGGGTAATTAAAATTAAGACTTCTTTAGAATATTTAAATTTCACTTCTTTTCGTTTTGTGTATATAAAAAACAAACTATATACTAAAAGTAAAATGATAGCCATACTATTAATATTCCTTTTTAAAGGCATTGTGACCACAACTATGCCCAATAAATAAATAATAACATTCCTATTAACAAACAATTTCATCATTGCTATAAGTGTTTAGATATGAAAAAACTATGATTATAAAAATAGGGTTTACACTAGATGTAAAAAAATGACCTGAGAAAAAAGACAGTAAGAAAAACACAAGAAAAACAAAATAGAATAGTTTGTTTTTTATACGACCTACAATATATGTTTTATAAAGAAATAAAAAGGCGAGCCCATTAACTACGCCAAAAAACAAAAACACATCTATAAAATCCATTTCTACTAATGCCAGATAATCATCAACATTTGAAATATTCTGACCACCAATAAGGTAATTTATAATGCCCACATTTTCAAAAAAAGGGACAACACGAGACTCTATAAACGTATTTCGTCCTCCTGAGATTGTATACCAAAACCCTTTATTAGTAAAGAACCAATAATAATAACCAAACAGCACTTTCAATTTAGAAATAGACAACACTAATGTTGTCGTTACCGCTATTAATCCAACAAAAATATAAATGAATTTTTTTGCCGATATCCGTGAAAAAAAATGAAAAGAAGCTAAAAGTATTACTCCTAAAAAAACAGCTTTCATTCCTGTTAGCAGACAAAGAAACAACACAAAAAGCAAGTATTTAAGTGGCTTTTTATTGACTTTCCAATCGTAATAAAAAACAAACAACCCTAATAAATAAAAAATAGACGCTTCATTTTGTGCCAATATTAAGCCGTCATACCCAAATCTTGGTGTCCCAATTGGGAAAGTAGAAAACAACTTGATTTTAAACACCAACCCAACTATGGCTATGGATCCATTGAATATAAAGACTTTTTTAAAGTTTTTAATGACTTTGCGCAAAGAATCTCTATCCTCTAGAGTTTTATACGTTGCAAAAAATATAAAAAATATAAAAAAGTATTTATTAAAGTATATAAATTGTTCAACGATAAAAACATCTATTTGAATTATATATTTTAAATATAAATTACCTATAAAAAAAAAGGTTACAAAATATAAAAACGAAGTCAGCCAAATTAATCTCTTTTTATTAAAGAAAACTAATATCATAAATATACAAACCAACTCTAGTAGCAAACGATACACAATAGCCGACCTAGAAAAGGAAGGGAAGTATAAATTACCAAGTTTGTTTACACCATCAAAGAGATAGTTTAGTGTAACACCTGTTGTTAATAAAAAGAAACCTGTATTCTGTTCTGTGATTGTTAATTTCAAAATATATTTAACTTTTATCCTTTTTTTAATACTTTAGCAGGCACTCCTGCCACCACACAATTATCAGAAACACTACTTATAACAACGGAATTAGCCCCAATAGTTACATTATCACCTATTATAATTGGACCTAATATTTTCGCGCCAGTTGCTATATATACGTCATTTCCAATAATAGGCAAACTTTTATGACCTGACTTTCCACCAATAGTCACATTTGTACCAATCATGACATTTTTTCCGATTTTGGCTTTTTTATGCAGAACAACACCTATACCACTATACCCAAACCTTGTACCTTTTCCTATTGTACACTCATAAGGTATAGATGAGTTATATATAAGAAAAATAAATAGCTTAATCAGCTTAGGTAAAAACGGCACCTTATTTATATATAAAAAATTAGCCAAATAATAGAAGTAATATGCATTAATCATTTTGAAAGGATTTATTTATTATAACTTATAAGTGCTTGAGAAAACCCAACTCCAATAGCACCATTAATACCATAATTTAGAATCATCATATATGAAATTGGCACAACCAATAATACAAAATATAATACATACTTTTCTATTCTCGTGGTTTTAATTGCTATTTCTTTAATACCTGACGATAAACATCTATATACTTATGAATATTATGTTCCCAACTATAGTTTGCAAGTAATTGTTCATGAATTTTTTTTGAATTAATCTTCTTATTTAAAACAATTTTTATTTTCTTGGCTAAATCTTCACTTGACTCCAAATTTGAGTCAAAAGGCTCTCCTATATACTCAGTAATCATAGATTGAAATTCTTCAAATAACTTCGTTAACCCAATAATCGGGACACTATAAGACAACGCCTCTAAATAAACTAATCCAAAGCTATCACTTTTACTGGGTAAAACAAAAGTATCACTCTGTTTATACAACTCAATGACTTCTCTAAAATTCATTTTTCCAAAAACCTCAATCTCAAAAGAAAAATCATGCTTTTTTATATAGTCACGACCCTTTTTATTTGATAAAACAACTAATTTCACCTTTTCTCTAAGGATAGAATCATTTTCAATAGCGTGTAATAATATTGGTAGATTTTTTATTTCCACCGTATGTGTCAAACCATTAAAAAAGACTGTTTTTTTAGAGCAATCAATTTGATTCTTTTTGCAATAATAAGCATTAATACTAATTGGATTTGCAATTTTTATTAATTTATCTTTCTGATTAAAATCAAAAGAACCATGCTTTTCTTTTGCAAAATCAGATATATATATTAATCTTGAACAACCTTCAATACATTTTTTCGTTCTTTTAAAAACATCACCTTGCTTATTTTCAATTCCTTTTTGATTCCAAAAGCCATGATCTGTAATAACGAATGGTATTCTATTGTTTATTTCTTGTAACGCAATTGAAACCGTATTTTTTAAAGAATGAACGTGAATAACATCAAACTTATTAAGCTTTAAAATTTGCTTTAACCTGTACAATTGATAAATATATAAAAGCCTGCTTTTTAAAGGCATTTTAATAGTAAATAGTTTAAAAAAAAAAGAGCATAAGGCTCCTAAAAACGAAAAAAAAGTATTTGGAATTACCCTAATTGACCCTTTATTAATAGGCTTTATTCTTTTGTAATTCCATAGCGTAACTTCAAATCCTGCATCACTTAAGTTTTTAGACAAGTCTGTAATATGACTACAAACACCCCCAAATTCCTTACCACCAAACTCAATAGGTATAGGTCCTATGATTAAAATTTTTTTCTTCATTAATGTCTTTTGTAACGATTCTTATTAAGAAATTAGATTTGATTGTAGTTTATTCAAATATTTATTTGAAAGTAATAAATTTAGCAATGATTGTATTATATACCCAAAAACAACTCCCCAAACCCCAAAATAATAGCACAAAATTATCAATAAAATTTAATCCCTCATATTTTAGACTCAAAAAAAATTGACCAATTAACAACGATCCAATAATAATTGCTGTTATTAATAAAACATATGCCTTTACCTTTCTTAAGGTTAGAACAGCATATCCTAAAACAAAAATCTCAAACAAACCTTTAATTACTGGTACATATCGATGAAGCCCCCAATCGGATCGGTAAATTAATTTACTTAGTCCTCCGGTAAAATAAAAAGTTGCTAATGAAACAAATAGCAAGCCAATAGAGATTTTACAAATTATTTGATGCTTTATTTTAATTGCAGTCATTATCTTTATTAATTTTTTATCAAAGAATCTTTAATACACGACTAATTATATCTTAACTTTAGTTTTTTATAAAAAAAATAAAATTTAGACATTAGTCTAGGTGAAATAAATAATAGTATTTTGTTAATTATTCCAAGGTTTTTAGCTCTTAAAATATCAAATCGATATTTTTTATAAATCTGTATAACCTTTTTGGAAAATTCTAATCTTAATATTCTATCGTCCGATTTTCTGACTATTGAGCTCAAAATAGTTACAAACCCATTAAAAAAGAATTCTTCAATTTTTGGGTTAATAAGTTGTCCTTTTGTTTCTAAGTAGAGTTGCTCTAAATCTTTTACCAATTCTAAAGAATCTTGCAATCGAGATTCTGTTATCTCAGAAGTCATGGTTGAGTTTTCTCTAACAAAATAATTATAAAATGGCAGGTCTATATTACTCACTCGTTTTGCAATTGTAAAAGACTCTAAAGTGAAATTTACATCTTCGTATTTTCTTTTTTTAAATCTTAGATTATTATTTAAAAGAAATGTTCTCTTCCACATTTTGCTCCAAACAACAATCATTATACTTGATAATTGATCAACATATTCCTGACCCGTTATTACGGATTCAATTTGTTGATGAGTTTTTGGATATATTGATTTTAAGTTTTTCTCTATCTTATAATACCTGCCTTCTAATATGTCTAAATCTTCTTCTTTACTTTTTTTATATAATTTCTCTAAACTGTTTAATTCAATATAATCATCACTATCCAAAAAACAAATATATTCGCCTTTTGCCTTTAATAAAGCATCGTTTCTTGTATAGCCTATCCCAATATTATTTTTGTTTTTAAAATATCTAATTCTATCATCTTTTTTAGAGAACTGATTAATTATTTCCTCTGAATTGTCTGGAGAACAATCATTAATAATAATTATCTCAATATTTTGTAATGATTGATTGACAACGCTGTCCAAACATTTAAACAGGTACTTTTGAACATTGTAAACTGGAATAATAACAGATACTGAAATATTCTGTTCCATAATTTTATTTATTTTTTAGATTTTGATGGTTACCAAATAAAGTTCTGTGTATCCTTATCCTATTATCTTTTCTACAATTGAATCTGCCTCATGAAAGCATTTTCATAAACTAAATTTAAGTACTAAACGCAACTTTTAGCGGATTTATCTTTTATTTAAATTTTATTGTTAATATTCCTGTCTTTAATTTAGCAATTACTATTTCTGTTAAACTAACACCTGCCATTACTATTGCAGTTCCTAAGGCGGCTCCAATAACTCCATAAAAATATATAAGAATAGTATTCAAAATGAAATTTACAATCATAAATACTGATATTATTTGGCTTTGAATTTTATGAAATCCACACATAATTAATAATTGTCCTGCAGGCCCAGAAGATATATTAAAAAATTTACCAATTGCAATAATTATTAAAATCCAATATGACTCAACAAACTCTTTACCCCAAATACTTAAGATTTCCTCTCCGAAAAAAAAGAATAAACAAAGAGGTATAACCCCCAGAAAAACAAGGTACCGAGTAACTTTACCAACCATTCTCTGTAATTCTTCTTTTCTGTTTTGAGAGTAAAGAGAAGCTATATTTCCTGATAAAGAGGCATTAGTTATTTGTAGTAAAAAACTAGAAAGTAATGCTATACGTGAAGCAACAGTGTATAATCCAACTTCTTTTGCTTCCAAAAATATTCCTAATAATATAATATCTGTATTAGATATTAGAATATATGATATTGAAGAAATAAGGAGGGGAAAAGATGATTTAAATAATTTAAAAGGGGTGGCTAATAATTTATTTTGTTTCGGTTTTAATCTATTCCAATAAATGCCTATTACAATTGTCACTAACACTTGACCAGCACCATAGGCTATTGCCGTATTAAATATGGTAATTTTAACCCCATTAAACCATAAAAACATAAGTATAATTGAAGTAAATACTACGCTTAAACTTTTATCTACTAAATTACTTTGCCATATTTTTCGATAACCAATAAGGGCGGAACTCCAAATCATTGAAAATACTTTTGGGGTTGTAACCAGTATTCCAATTGTTATAGGCCACTTGAGTCTTATATCATCAAAAAAAAAGTCTACAAAGTATGGGGTTAACACAATTAAAATAAAAGAAATGATAAGAGTAAAGCCCCCACTTAAGACATAGGCAGATTTCATGACACTACCTATATGCCTGCTTTTTTTTTTAGACAAACCTATTGCAACCTCTTTCACTATAATTTGCTGCGTTCCTAACAAGCCAATAATTAATAAGATATTGGTTAAACTATTTGCAAGATTAATAACTCCTAACCCTTCGGCCCCCAAGGTTCTTCCTAAAAAAATACTAAGTAAAAAACTTGCAATCATTCCAAGTATTTTTACAACTAATGAGGAAGATGATTTCTTAACAACTTCTAAAGTATGCTCATCTAAATTATTAATATACTTAAAAAAATATTTTTTTATCATTTTCAACTTCTGCTTTTAACAAGTCTCTTGTAATAGTTCTCTTTAGTTTAAACTTACATTACAAAATCATTAACGATTAATTCCACAAAAATCCAACACTACTTTATCATCTCCTAACTCCAAACTTTTAAACTCTTTATGCGCCACCAAAAACACAATAATATCTGCTTTTTCAACAGCCTCTTTATAATTAGTCAGTTTAAAAACCGTATGCGATTGAATATTGGGTTCCACAATATAATATTCCTCATTATTTGCATTTTGTAATACCTTTTGAGCAATGTATTTTGCTGGAGATTCTCTTAAATCGTCAATATTTGGTTTAAAGGCTAAGCCCATAATAGCAATACTTGGTTTGCGTCCGTGTTTTAATTCAAAAGCAAGTTTTGTTGTATTTACTTTCTCTGCACACCAAAAAGATTTGTAATTATTTATTTCACGAGCCGTACCAATTATTTTAGATTCCATTGGGTAATCTGCCACAATAAAATAGGGATCCACAGCAATACAATGTCCGCCAACTCCACAACCCGGTTGTAAGATATTCACTCTTGGGTGCTTGTTTGCTAGTTCTATTAGTTCCCAAACATTAATGTCTGCCTTATCACAAATTAAAGATAATTCATTAGCAAAAGCAATTTGAACATCACGAGAAGAGTTTTCTACGAGTTTACACATTTCTGCGGTTCGTGCATTTGTTTTGTGTAAATCTCCTTTTATAAATTGGGTGTAAAATGCAATCGCTTTTTCCGTTGCTTTTTCATCTACACCACCAATAACACGGTCGTTATGCACCAATTCATACATCACATTCCCCGGTAATACACGCTCAGGGCAGTATGCAATATGTAGTTTATCTTTTAATTCAGGACGTTCGCTATAAATCAAGTCCTTCATTTTTTCGGTAGTTCCAATAGGAGAGGTCGATTCAATAATATACAAATCATCTTCCTTTAACAATGGAATAATAGCTTTAGTAGCCGCTTCGACAAATGAAATATCCGGTTCGTTTTTTGCCTTAAAAGGAGTTGGTACCACGATTAAATAGGTGCTTGCTTCAACAGGAGTTGTAGCGGCTTTTAAATAACCATTTTTAACTGCTTCTGCTACGGCAATATCTAATTCTGGTTCTACAATATGTATTTTACCTTCATTAATAGTATCTACCACTTTTTGGTTGATATCTACACCGTGAACTTGGGTGCTATTTTGAGCGATTAGAGCTGCAGTAGGCAAACCTATATAGCCTAAACCGATCATTACTACTTCTGGTTTGTTCATTTTTATTTGTTATCTTTTATTTATTGTTTTGAG
>JAGLDM010000017.1 GCA_023145595.1 Flavobacteriaceae bacterium
TAGAATCTAATAGAGGTTGTTCTTTAGTTCTATTCTTCTTAGAAAAACGAGTATTCTTTTTATTTAAGTTTAATATATCCTTTATTCCTTCTGTAGTAATTAATCTATCAATAGGTCTTTCTATATCAAATGGGTCAGTAAACTCTAATTGATTTATATTTTGTGAGTTTAACTGTGAGGAAAACATAAGTATGATAATCACACCAATAATTGTCTTTTTCATAATAAATGAAATTCGGTTAATTTTAAATCAAAAATAGTCGTTTTTAGCATGAGTTACCTATTAAATTTAACATATTATTAACCGGTAAATCACTTTCCTTTTATTCGCAAATAAAAATGCCCCTTCAAATGACTGAGTAGGAAAATGTATGTGTTGTTTGGTGGAAATAAAGGAATTTTTGAAACCGATTATCCTCTAAGTAAATCCATAGAACTCTTTCGCAGTTTCAATTTGACCTTTTGGGTCAAAAAAAATAGTTAAATTCCCGTTTTCACGGAAATGACAATTTCAACGAAAACCTCAAATCAGAGCCTCAACGAATTATTTTTACTGTCATTTCGACCGAAGTGGAGAAATCTCAACGAATTATTTTTATTCAATAACCGTTATTCTTACTTTTTTCTTTTTCAAACGAGAATTATTCAACTTCTCAACTAAATCATCAGCAATAGTTACAGGAACAGCAACAAAAGCACAATCTTGTTTCAATTCAATCACTCCTAATTGATCTCTTGTTAGTCCGCCTTGTTTTAAAAACAATCCTGCTATATCTCCTTTTGATATTTTATCTTTTCGCCCACCAGAAACAAATACGGTTTTCCAAAATACGGGTTTCCGAACTGCCTGTTTAGAAATATCTTGCTCCTCGGCATTTCTGATAAACGCGGGTAATGCTTCATCTTTCCACTTAATTACAAATGCAGTTCCTTTGGCTGCCACACGTGCCGTTCGTCCGTTTCTATGAATAAATTCTTCTTTAAACATTGGCAATTCAAAGTGAATAATAAACTTCATTTCGGGAACATCAATTCCTCTTGCTGCCAAATCTGTAGCAATTAATAATTGATTGGTTCCATTTCTGAATTTAATCAAAGAACGCTCTCTGTCCTTTTGCTCCATACCGCCATTAAAGCAACCATGTTTTATATTCTTACTTTCTAAAAAAGCACTGAGACCGTGAATACTATCCTTTAGATTACAAAAAATAATACCTTGATCCTGCCCTATGTAATTTAGCAAATGTAACAGTGTATTGTATTTGTTTTTACTCGGAGAAATCACCGTTTTTATCGTTAATTTTGAAACATAAGTTCCTAAATAATTAATCTTATTCGGGTTTTTAAGTCCAACAAACTCTGGAATCTCAACTCCTTGTGTTGCAGATGTTAATATACGTTTATTTAAACCAGATAATTGGTTTATAATACCCTTCATATCATATTCAAAACCGACTTCTAAGGATTTATCAAACTCGTCTAAAATCAATGTTTTAATAAACTCTCTTGAAAAACGATTGTTACTAAAATGATCAGCAATTCTACCTGGCGTACCAATTAAAATTGCTGGTAAATGTTTAAGTTCTATTTTATCTTTAGACATGGATCTACCGCCATATACTGCATTTACTTTATAGCCAGACCCCATAGAGCGAATTACTTGCTCTATTTGAATGGCTAATTCTCGTGAAGGAACTAATATCAGCGCCTGAATCTCTTTACAATTTACATCTAAAGAGTTTATTAAAGGCAGCGCAAACGCTAAGGTTTTACCTGTTCCTGTTGCAGATAAAATAATGGTGCCATCATTTTTATCAAAACTCTCTAATGCTTCCTCCTGCATCGGATTTAACGCTGGAATATTTAATTTATGAAGTATTGCTTCTTGATCTTTTAATTGATTTGCCATGATGTTTTTATTTTTCTGAACCGTATTTAAACCACTAAAGAACAGCGACTATTTTACCGCGGCAAAAATAGTCTTAATATTCTGTATTTAAAGGGGTTTCTTATAAAAGTAATGCAACTGATTTAAACCATGTTATGCCGTTTACAGCACTAACAGCCCGTGAGATCGCAATATATTGATTGGTTTAGAAAACCAGAACAATTCAAAATCTTCAAATTGAGTTTCAAAATC
>JAGLDM010000170.1 GCA_023145595.1 Flavobacteriaceae bacterium
TTAGTGTGCAAACCAAAAATAAGGGGTTTTTTAGATATTATTCAAATGTCAACTGTCGGATAGTTGTGATTCGGAATGACAAAAACAATTCGTAATTGAGCGGTCCCAACAGCCCTCTCTACGAAACCAACTAAACAAAAGATTGCTATATTTATGTTAGAAGATTTTCTCAAAGCATTTCCCATCGGATTCGGATTGGCCTTTATGATTGGCCCTGTATTTTTTATGCTTTTACAAACGAGTATTTTAAAAGGGGCTCGAGCGGCTATTGTTTTTGATCTTGGAGTTGTTTTAGCCGATGTCGCTTTTATTTTATTCGCCTATTTTGGTAGTCGCCCGTTCTTAATTCAAATTAAAGACAATCCGAATCTCTACTTTTTTGGAGGAGCAATCTTCTTTATTTATGGTCTCGGAATGTTTTTAAAAAGAAGAACTCCAAAAGAAAATACGGTCTCAAATATTCCAGAGGAAAAAAACTATCTCGGACTTTTTGCTAAAGGTTTTTTGTTAAATTTTATAAATGTTGGTGTTTTGGTATTTTGGATGTTGCTAATCATTGGTATTGGCCCCTCATTAGACATGAATGAAAGCCGAATATTTCAGTTTTTTGCAATTATAATAATTGCATATTTTATAACCGATTTGGGAAAAATAATCTTAGCAAAGCAACTTAGAAACAAACTCACTCCAGAGGTAACTCTTAAAATAAAAAAAGGGATGGGATTGGTGTTAATGCTATTCGGAATCGTGCTTTTCTTAAAGACCTACATTCCACAAGAAAAAATGAATCTCGACCTCGTTTTGGATCTATTCTAAAACAAGGTAGAGTTCTATTTTGTACTACTTTCGAGTTTGAATAATTAACTCTTCTTTTTCTAAAATATTATTTTTCCTATTGATATCTGCCATTATTTGAGATGGATCTATTTCAACAGATTCAATTTCTTTAGAAGCTTTAAAAGAATAGGTTGGGTGTGTCCACGCCCAATCATTCATTAATGTAGCTGTTGTTGGTTTCCCACCTAACATCATTCTTAGAGGAATGTAAAAAGCCTCTGTTGTGCCGTCTGTATAAGTAACAGAAATGTCAATAGGCATTGGCATTCTACCTATTCTTTCTAACGTTATTACTTTATTATTGATTGATTTAATTCCGTAATCAATTGTATGTGTCGTTTGAGTCCATTCATTCAAATACCAATCTAATTGCAAGCCAGAAACTTTTTCTGCAGTACGCATAATATCATTTGGTGTTGGATGCTTAAATTTAAAATCTTGGTAATACTTCTTCAAAGTTTTGTCTAAATTTTCTTCACCTATAATATATTTCAATTGTGCTAAAAACACCGCCCCTTTTGCGTAAGCATTAGAACTTGCTGTTCGCTCTCTAGCGTACCTGTCAATATGAGTCGTCATTGGTTCTTGTCGATCCAAATCAACAACATAAAAATAACTTCGGTATAAATTTTCATGTGGATTTGGTAATTTATCTACACGCAACAATTCGTTGAATGCTAAGTTATCTATGTATGAGGTAAACCCTTCATCCATCCAAGCGTGTTTGCTTTCGTTTGTAGCTAAAACAAATTGAAACCAAGAGTGTGCTAGTTCGTGTTGCATCACTCCAATTAAACTTGTCAATTTTCTATTTGCAGTTATTAAAGTACTCATCCCGTACTCCATACCTCCATCACCTGCTTGAATTACAGAATATTGTTTGTACGGATAATCTCCCACTAAATCATTATAAAACGCCATTGTCTTAACCGTAAAATCTTCCATAATTAACCAATCAGCTTTATTTACTAAGTCGTTTTTATATAGGAAATGTATTTTTACTCCGTTAGGACCTTCTTTAATATCATGCGCAAAATTTGGATCGGCTGCCCAAGTGAAATCATGTACATTCGGCGCTATAAAATGCCAAGATAACTTATCTCCCTTTGTTTGCTTTACCAAGAGTTCTGGGTTTTCATATCCGTGCCCTATTTCTTGTGGGTTTTGCAAATAACCTGTACCTCCAATAGTATATTCTTTATCTATTGTAATGGTTACATCAAAATCGCCCCAAACACCATGAAACTCATGAGCAATATATGGGTGTGTATGCCAGCCTTCGACATCATATTCTGCCATTTTTGGGTACCATTGCGCCATAGAAAGGGCAACGCCTTCTTTGTTGTTTCTTCCTGAACGCCTTGTAAGTTCAGGAACTTGCGCTTTATACACCATATCAAACGTAGCTGATTTTCCTGCTTTAATTGATTTGTTTAAATAAACTTTTAACAGTGTTCCGATAACCTCATATTTAACTTTTCTCCCATTTTGCTTTAGAGATTCTACATCTATAAACCCTATTTGATCTGGAGTTAAATTCTTTAAATTTGATTCATTTTCTATGAATCTACTATCTGGATCTGGAATGTTTTGAGAATGCATATACATCTCGCTTTCTGGCTGAAATGCATTAAAATACAAATGATAAAAAA
>JAGLDM010000171.1 GCA_023145595.1 Flavobacteriaceae bacterium
AAATGAAAGAAAAGAAAGACCGTGTTGATGATGCTTTGCATGCAACAAGAGCTGCTGTAGAAGAAGGAATTATTGCTGGTGGTGGAGTTGCTTTAGTTAGAGCAAAATCTGTTTTAGAAAAAATTACTACAGACAACCTTGATGAAGTAACTGGAATCAAAATTATTGACAGAGCCATTGAAGAGCCTTTACGTCAGATTGTTGAAAATACAGGTAAAGAAGGTTCTGTTGTTGTTTCAAAAGTGATGGAAGGTAAATCCGATTTTGGCTACAATGCTAAAATTGGTGAATATGTAAAAATGTTTAAAGCAGGTATTATAGATCCTACTAAAGTAACACGTATCGCATTAGAAAATGCAGCATCTGTTTCTGGAATGATTCTAACTACAGAATGTGCTTTAATCGATATTAAAGAAGATGCTCCTGCTATGCCAATGGGCGGAGGCGGAATGCCTGGAATGATGTAATCATTATTTCTTACAAATATTTAATACCCGTTTCAAATTCATTTTGAAACGGGTATTTTTTTTAATAAATCTAAGGGTTTGGATAAAAAACCAACAACTAATTTAGGCGTAATAGACAAAATGGTTGATGAAAATATCTCCCTATTTTTGATTTTATTAATAAGCCGTTTATGATCCTTTTATAAATTTAAAATAGTTTATTAAAACATATACTGAACAGCAACTCCAATTCTAAAATACGAACCATCCATTACGGTAAATCTCATCTCAGGAGCAAGATTTAAGTTGTCAGTTAATTTGTAATTTGCACCTACACCAAGGTTCAAACCAATACTAGTGTCTTTACCAGTCATTTCAGGTGAGGTATATCCATATCCGTAATCCATAGCTGGTATTGTAAATTTCCAAAACGTAACAGCCAAACCTGCCAAACCATAAACATTAAGTTTTTCATCATGTTGGTAAAAATTATAATGCCCATCAAAATCAAGCATATTCCATTTCATATAATCTTTTTCAAATATATGCGTAAACGCAATAGCCACCTCGTACTTTTCTGTTATTTCGTAAGCTCCATTTAAACCAATTCCAATATTGCCAATTTCTGAGGCATAATAAACCCCACCACCTGCACGTAGGTTTGCAATATCAAATGACTGAGAAAATGAATTAATACTTAGAAATACTGTTAATGTTAAAAAAAATACTTTTTTCATAGTTGTGAAAATTTGTGTTAAATTATTTATATAGATTAAATTTTACGTATTTCGCTTTAGTTTAGTAAGAAATACTAATCAAATGTAATATAAAAATCTATTTCGCCCTAAACAATTATAAAAAATCACAAGACAAACGCATTAAAATATTTTTGAATGTTTAGATTTTATTTTTTCGCAAGAAAGACGGTAAAAACAAACCACTATAAATGAAATACCCATAATTTCAGGCTCGTGATTGAAAGCCAGCCCAAAGGCACTTATTATAGAATTATTCCACCTGTATCTTCTGGCTTTCTATGATCTTCTAAGACTTACTTCCTTTTCATCTGTAATACTTACCTGTATTCAAAATAAAAAGCGATTTTTTTAGAAACTGAAATCAAAATGTACTAAAGTGTACAATATCTAATTAGCACCCTTTTTTTCTAACTAATCAACTAACATAATCTTTAACTGTTTTTATCCTTTAATCTATAAAATAAATGTCGTTAAAGGAGTATCTACTTCTTTAATCGCTTGAAAGCCTCCTGCAACATTAATAATATTATGAATCCCTTTACTTTTTAATATTGACGATGCAATCATTGAGCGATAACCTCCTTGACAATGCATATAAAAAGTTTTATCTTTTGGGAGTTCTGATAAATTATTTGGAAGTATACTTAAACACATGTGTTTGGCATCAATAATATGCTGAGATAAAAATTCTGGTTTCCTCCTAACATCATACACAGGAACATGTTTTTCTTCTATAGCATTTTTAAACTTCATTGCGTAAATTGAAGTTACAGTATCATAATCTTTAGCGGCAGTTTTCCACGCTTCAAATCCACCTCTCAAATACCCAATAGTATTGTCGAAACCGATTCTTGAAAGACGTGTTAACGCCTCTTCTTCTCTTCCTTCTGGTGCAACCAACAGAATAGATTGCTTCACATCTGAGACTAAAACACCTACCCATGGTGCAAATTCACCATCTAAACCAATAAAAATTGATCTAGGAATATGTCCTTTACTATACTCATCTTGATGACGAACATCTAAAATAATGGCATCCGATTCATTCGCTTGTTTTTCAAATTCGTTTGGTAAAAATGGTTTATTTGATTTTTCTAATATCGCATCAAAACTTTTGTAACCGTTTATATTCATAAGCACGTTTGAAGGAAAATATGTTGGCGGTGCTTCTAAACCAACTAACAATTCCGTCACAAACTCTTCTTTAGTCATATCTGCTCTTAAAGCATAATTTGTCTTTTTTTGATTTCCTAGTGTGTCGGTGGTTTCACTACTCATATTTTTACCACAAGCAGAACCTGCACCATGGTTAGGATACACTATTAAATCATCACTTAAAGGCATAATTTTATTACGCAATGAATCAAATAAATAACCTGCTAATAAATCTTCAGTTAAGTCTGGAACGAGATGCTGCGCTAAATCTGGACGACCTACATCTCCAATAAACATTGTGTCTCCTGTAATAATACCGTGCTCATCTCCATTTTCATCAATTAACAAAAAAGTAGTACTCTCCATGGTATGCCCTGGAGTATGAATCACCTTTATTTTATAATCACCAACTTCAAATATTTGATTGTCTTTTGCAACGATAATCTCATAACCAGGTTTGGCTGTTGGACCAAACACAATATCGCCACCTGTTTTTCTTGCTAAGTCGATATGACCACTTACAAAATCGGCATGAAAATGAGTTTCAAAAATATACTTGATTTTTGCATCGTCAATTTTTGCACGGTTTAAATACGGTTGAACTTCTCTTAATGGATCAAATATAGCCGCTTCACCATTACTTTCAATATAATATGCCGCATGCGCTAAACAACCTGTATAGATTTGTTCTATTTTCATTTGATTCCATTTATTATTCCTGAATTTCTACAAAACAACTCATACAATTCTATTAATTTGATTCAAAGGTATAGCTTCTCTTAAATTTTTGAAGTAACATTGATTACATTTACTGTCCTATAAAAAACTCCATATAAAACATGAAAATTGCCATTACAAAGATAAAGTACCCAAACCCTTTTTTTAATTTTTCACCGTTAATAAAACTGCTTAGATAACTTCCTATAAATATCCCTACAAAAGAAAGCCCCGCAAATATTGATAAGAATATCCAATCAATTTCCATATTAAAGGCATCACCCAAGAAAAAGCCCATCAAAGACTTAAGGGCTATGATAATCAATGAAGTACCAACGGCTACTTTCATCTCAACGTTTGCTAATATTACCAATGCTGGGATAATTAAAAATCCTCCACCGGCTCCAATAAACCCCGTAATTACACCAACAAATAATCCTTCAATTAGTATTAAAGGGTAATTGTATTTTACTTTTCTGGTTAAATTTGTCGAACTATCTTTTTCTTTCAGCATTGAAAAAGCCGCAGGTATCATTAACACTGCAAATAAGCCAAACATGCCCATTCTACGTGTAAATTCAAAATCATTGAAGGTAAATAATACATCTGGTAATGCTGGAACTACATAATATCTTACCACAGACACACCAATAACAGAAGGTACTCCAAACACGAATGCTGTTCTCCAGTCTACAAAACCTTTTTTGTGTTGCTTAAATCCTCCTACAAGAGCACTTGCTCCGACTACAAATAATGAATATGCAGTCGCTACTTTTTCATTAACAGCAAATAAATACGCTAAAACTGGCACTGCTAAAATAGAGCCACCTCCCCCTATAAGTCCGAGAGATATTCCTATAATAAGCGCACTTATATATCCAAATATTTCTGTTAATAACATGTGCTGTCATTCTTTTGAAAAAACAAATTAACGACATCATTTAAATTTATACGGTAACATTTGTTACGAAGAATACCCTAATATTCTAACATAATAATGCGATTCCTTTGTAGTTCTATCACTTTTTGATTTTCCAATGCCTTTAACAGTCTTGATATTACAACCCTTGATGTATGTAGGTCATAGGCAATTTCTTGGTGGGTACTATGAATTTCACGATCATTTGTAACTTTAACTTTATCATGTAAATACCGTAATAAACGTTCATCCATTTTCAAAAAGGCAATGTTATCAATAGTGTCTAACATTTCCATCAAACGATTATGATAACTATTAAAAACAAAATTTCTCCAAGTTTTATATTTGCTTGTCCACTCTTCCATTTTTTCAACAGGAATCATGATTAATTTAGAATCTGTTTCAGCAATTGCCTTAATTTCACTTTTCGTATTACCAATACAGCACGAAAGCGTCATTGCACAAGTATGCCCTTTTTCTAAAAAATATAGAAGAAGTTCATTTCCTTCGGCATCTTCTCTAAGAATTCTAATAACACCATTGACTAATAATGGCATTGATTTAATGTATTCTCCAACTTCTATAAATGTATAACCTTCTGGGACCTCTTTAAAAACGCCAACATTATTAATCTCTTTTAATAATTCGTTTTCAAATAAATGCCCGTAATTTTCTCTAAGTTCTTCAATCATAACACAAAAATACTAAAAATACTAATGAGGTAATTTATCTTTTAAAATACCATAAACATAGGTTCCTAAAACAGCAGAAATAATCACAATTATCATAGAGTAAAAGCCTGCCCCTAGAAGCGTAAACATAGGGCCTGGACATGCACCAGCAAGCACCCAACCGAGTCCAAAAATAATTCCCCCAACTAAATATCGTGTAATTCCTTTTTGTTTTTTATCAAAGGTAATCTCATCTCCATAAAAAGATTTGACTTTAAATCGTTTGATTACTTGTACTATTACAATCCCTAAAACAACGGCCACTCCAATAATTCCATACATGTGAAATGCTTTAAATTGAAACATTTCATAGATACGAAACCAAGATGCCGCTTCTGACTTGTACATGGTAATTCCGAATAAAATTCCTATAAATAAATAAAATATACTTCTCATCACTAAAAAATTAAAGGGAACAACAAATGCACCATTACTAGGCCTCCAATAAAGAAACCAATCACTGCAATTAAGGATGGTAATTGAAAATCACTCAAACCAGAAATGGCATGACCTGATGTACACCCTCCGGCATACCTAGTACCAAAGCCCACTAAGAAACCGCCAACAACTAAAATCATAATACTTTTAACGCTAAAAAGTGCTTCATTCGAAAATAATTCAGTTGGCAAATAAGAGGTTCCTGCACTTGTAATTCCGTAGGAATGCAATTCTATGATCACATCACTATTAAGAGATACCACTTCTGAATTTGATAAAAAATTTGCAGCAATAAAGCCGCCAATAATAGTTCCTAATGCAACCAGTAGATTCCATCGATCAACTTTCCAATTAAACTTAAAAAAATCAGTATGGTTTCCGGCACCACATATTGTACATACAGTTTTTAAATTTGAAGACATACCAAACTTTTTTCCAGCCATAAGAAGTAAAAGCATTGTACAAGCAATTAATAACCCTCCAAAGTACCATGGCCATGGTTCAAAAATCCAATTCATATTTGATATTCTACAATTTGCGGCAAATGTCGATATTTCTGAACAAAATAAGCGTAATTATTACAAAATAAACAACAATTTTACTGGTTTTATAGAATTCATCGAAGTAAATGTATTTTGACTCTCCGAAACACTGCTCTAACTTTACAATATGCGATTGATTTGGCAAAATAATTGAAAGTAAGTATTTATGCCGTCTATACTAAGTTAGCATCGAAGGCCGGAACAATTACAAATATTAATAATTTTCTTCCTTAGAAAAAATATTTCCTTTTTAAATTGACACTTCTATTTCAAAATTTGATTCGTGTGATCCTTTGTTTTAACTTTTAGGATTACATCTTCAATGATTCCGTTTTTATCAATTACAAAAGTTGTACGGTGAATACCATCATAGATTTTTCCCATAAACTTTTTAAGTCCCCAAACACCAAAGGCATTAATCACCTCTTTTTCTTCATCTGCTAAAAGCGGATAAGGAAATTCATGCTTATTTCTAAAATTTTGTTGTCTTTTTTGAGAATCTGCACTCACACCTAGAATTTCATAGCCTTTACTTGTAAAGGTATGATAATTATCTCTCAAGTTACATGCTTCCCATGTGCAACCTGGAGTACTCGCCTTTGGATAAAAGAAAACTACAAGTTTCTTTCCCTTATAATCTTTTAACGAAATGGTATTCCCGTCTTGATCAAAACCCTTAAAGTTTGGTGCTTGATCTCCTATTTTTAATGTATTCATATTGCTTATTTTTGTGCTGTAAATTTACTTAAAAATGACAAAAAAAGAAAAAGTTCAATTCGTAATAAACACACTTGAAGAAATTTATCCTGAAACACCTATTCCTTTAGATCATAAAGACCCATATACGCTACTAATAGCAGTACTTTTATCCGCTCAAAGCACTGATAAAGGTGTAAATAAAATCACACCTATTCTCTTTGCAAAGGCAGATAATCCATACGACATGGTGAAATTAACTGTTGATGAAATTCGAACTATTATTCGACCATGTGGACTGTCTCCAATGAAATCAAAAGGGATTCATGGTTTATCAGAAATATTAATCGAAAAGCATAAAGGTAAAGTTCCTGTGAGTTTTGAGGCTTTAGAAGAATTACCTTCGGTAGGTCATAAAACGGCGAGTGTAGTTATGAGTCAGGCTTTCGATATTCCTGCATTTCCTGTAGATACGCATATACATCGATTAATGTATCGTTGGAATTTAACCAATGGAAAAAATGTTGTTCAAACAGAAAAAGATGCTAAGCGGTTGTTTCCAAAAGAACTTTGGAACAAATTACATTTACAAATCATTTATTATGGGCGAGAATTTTCGCCGGCTCGTGGCTGGAATGTTGAGAATGATATTATCTTTAAAACCATTGGAAGAAAATCGGTTTTAAAATAAAGTTCTATTATATAATTCTTTGGGTGATGTTCCTGCAACTATTCAAGAACGTACTTGGTCTAGTCCTATTCGGCACACAACAAAGTAAAATATTAATATATTGATTGAAGAGGCTGCCTTTATTGGCAGCCTTTTTTTAGCAACTTTCACTAATGCTTTTTGATCTAAAATCTCTTTTTTAACTCAAAAAGCACGTTAAATAAAAATGCGTATATTTGTTTATCAACTATTATTTAATAGACATCTACCTAAGGTACAACTAGTAAACGCAGATATAATTCTAACGCCTTTTGTAATATTACATATAACTCAATAATAAATTTAAGGTTCTACCACGAATATTGTGGAATGACTAACTCAATTATTATAAATCAATAATTGGTTTAATATTAAACCCGCAGGGAATTTCTTTATAAAAAGATGTAATGTATATTATTGGTGTAACGAAAGAATGAATGAACAGAAATTTATGAATAAGAATATTGGGGTATAAAACAAATAAAATCCATCCAATAGAAAACAGTAAGTTGTTTATTGGGTCAGGGCAGAATCAAATTTTGATGCTTCAATAAATGCGTTATATTATGTGAGAGCATTAGAAACCCCTACTCCACGTTGGAGTTCCTATGATGTAGTAAAAGCCAATTTAGAATTACTAGATGATGTTCCTGCAACTATTCAAAAATGTGCTTGGTCTAGCCCTATTTGGCACACTGTAAAATAAAATTTTAAAACGCTGATAACAAACACATTTACAGTTATATATTACACTTTAATTAAGTAATTTTGCCCTCTAATAATTTTCTTATAATGAAAAAAAAAATGTCAAAAATAACGTTGATTTTATCAGGTATAATCATACTTGTATTAATAGTACTTCCTGGATTTATAAAACGTTATGCCGTAAATAATAGCAAAGAGTTAGTAGGTCGTCAACTTCAAATTGATAAATTAAAATATAATTATTTTACAAGTACTGTTAGTATTTATGATTTTAAAATGCTGGAACAAGATGAAAAAGATAATTTTGTGAGTTTTGATACTTTAATTCTAAATCTAGAACCTTTACAATTATTTAAAGATAAAGTAGTAATTGAAGAATTCTTTCTGAAAGGTTTAGACATAACCGTAATTATGAGAGACTCCTTGTTTAATTTTGATGATCTTATTGAATTTTATGCAACCGAAGAAGATTCTATTCCTAATAACACTGATGAAGAAGCCTTTAAATTCAGTATTTCAAATATAAATTTTAAAGAAAGTGGTTTTCATTTTAACAATCAAAATATAAAGCAGATAACAGATATTGAAGACCTATCCTTTAGCATACCTTTTATTGGTTGGGATCAAGAAGAAAAGAGTAATGCCGATGTGAAATTCAATTTTCCAAGAGGTGGTTATTTCGAATCAAAATTCAATTTCAATCCGATAGATGGAGCGTATGATGCAGACATCACTATAAGTGATTTACACCTAGATCCTTTTTATAAATATGTTGAAGAATACGCAGAAATTAATAGTTTTAAAGGTGTAGTTAATTCAAATATTCATTTAGAAGGAAACACGAATCAAGCTGACAAAACAATTGTTTCTGGCCATATAAACCTTTCTGATTTTGAAATGACCGACACCAATGACAAAAAGTTTCTTTCGGCTAAAAATATAGGTGCAGAGATTCAAAAAATAGATTATTATAATAGTTCTTATGTTATAAACTCTTTGAAAATTGACGATTCATATACCTTTTTTCAATTAGATTCTATTACCAATAATTTTTATACAATTTTTAAATTAGACGAAAATACCGAATCTACTCAAGAGGAAAATCAACTTAATGCTAAAGATTCAATATCAAATGATAATGAACTCTATTATGCAATTAATCATTTTGAAATTAATAAAGGTGTTGTAGATTACACAGACAATTTAACAGGGAAGAGTTTTAATTATCATTTAAGCAATATTGAAATTGAATCGGATAGTATTTTTAGCGACTCGGAATGGATAGCATTGAATGCTGATATGCTACTTAACAATCGCGGGACATTGGTGGCCGAGTTAGGTACAAACCCTTCAAACCCATACTACACGAATTTAGACTTTACAATAGAGAAATTTTTATTATCAGATTTAAATATTTACACCAAACATTACATGGGGCACAATATTTTAAAAGGTGATATGTATTATTATTCGAATTCGATCATATCAAATGGAAAAATAAAAAGTGACAATAAATTATTGGTTAAAAACGTAACATTAAGTAATACAAAAGGTGGTTTATATAGTTTACCCTTAAAGTTTGCAATTTTTCTTTTAAAAGATAAAAATGGTGATGTAAATTTAGAACTCCCTGTACGCGGTGACATGAACGACCCTACATTAAATGTGGGCAAACTAGTTTGGAATACTTTCAAAAATCTAATAGGAAGAGCAGTGGCTAGTCCGGGTCGGTTATTATCAGGATTGGTTGGTGGAGACCCCAAAGATATTGAAGAAATTAACTTTAATTACCTAGACACAATACCTTCTGATAAAAACAAAAAACAATTGAATAAATTGTTGGAATTAGAGCAGAAGAAAGAAGGTCTTAAAATTGAAATGGCATACTATGTCGATAAACAACTACAGCAAGAATCGGTTGCCAAAGACGAAGCTGGAAAAATTTATTTCAATGAAACTCAAAAAGATTATTTAACCAATAAAGTAGATTTTGAAACATTCATTTTAAATAAAACTGTTGCCGATTCATTAGATATTAAACAATCATATAAAGCATTAACAAATCCTTTAACGATCGATTCAATTGCAAAAAACAATACTGAATTATTGCTTTCAAATATTAAAACATACCTAAAAACAGTGAATGATTCTACTCAAATAAAGATTAATATTTCGGATCCAAAAGCACCTGAAAATGTAGGTTCAACCCCTAAATTAAAGGTTGATTTTTCTATGTTAGATACTACTCAAGAATAATTTTGAGCAGCGTTACCTGCTCTTTTTCTAGATGCGTCTTCAATATCCGCTAACAACTTCGGTTGATTTACTTTAACAGCTAAAATATAGTCAGCATCGTACGCTTTTATTTTTTTTGCTATTTCTTTTTAATTTCCCATAGCATCAATAGTAATGGTGTTTCCTGTAATAAAAAATTTCTTAAAACTGAC